>CAYOHN010000037.1:0-14430 GCA_964403735.1 uncultured Spirochaetales bacterium
ATGCGGGTCATCCAGTCGATGGCATCGTCCGCCATGGCGGTGATCAGGTTCCAGGATGGCTCCTCGCCGGTGACCGGCCAGACCTCGGCCTTCGCGTCCGAACGGTCCATCTTCAGGCTGCCCTCGTGCCCGATCCAGGGGTAGATCTGGGTGGTGTTGCGGAAGAGGTTCGGCTGCCACTGGTTGGCATCGCCGCCGACGAAGCCGTAGAAGTAGTCGAAGCCCAGCCCGGTGGGCCATTGGGTGAAGGGCCCGGCCTGGCTGGCCTGGTAGGTGGGCGTGTTGTGGTCCTTGCCGAACCAACTGGTGGCGTAGCCGTTGTCGCGCAGGATGCGCCCGATGGTGGCGTTGTCGACGCCAATCACGCTGTCGTAGCCGGGGAAGCCGGTGGCCTGCTCGGCGATGACGCCGAAGCCCACCGAGTGGTGGTTGCGCCCGGTGATCAGCGCGGCGCGGGTCGGCGAGCACAGCGACGTGGACATGATGCGGTTGTAGCGCAGGCCCTCGTTGGCAATGCGCTCCATGCTCGGCGTCGGGATGACGCCGCCGAAGGTGCTCGGGATGGCGAAGCCGGCGTCGTCGGTGAGCACCAGCAGGATGTTCGGCGCGTCCTCGGGCGGCACCACGGTCGGCGGCCACCAGGGGGTGGACTCCAGCGCGTCGTCCTTGATCACGCCGCCGAAGGGCGGGGCAGGCGGCGGCAGCTGCTTGCCGTCGATCGTCGCCTTGGCAGCGGGCGAGCCCTCCTTGCCAGAGATGACATTGTAGACGGCGGCGCCCGGCGCATTGCCGGGCTCGGACCCCGACGGCGACGCGCCGCCCGCGACCTTCAGTGTCTGGCCGATACCGATCGTGTCGGACTCGAGCCCGTTTTGCGCCTTGAGCGCGGCAACCGAGAGCCCGAAGCGCGCGGCGATGGCGGCGAGGTCGTCGCCCTTGGCGACTTCATAGGTGCCGGTGGCGACATCGAATGCGCCCTCGGCATGTCGGCTCGGGCCCATGTCGGCGGCCTGAAGGACGCCGGAGCAGAGCAACACCGCAACGGCCAGAATCGTTGCAAGGTGTCGTCGGGTGAGTAGCGCAGGTCCCGCAATCATGAGTGCCATCGTCGCGTTGCCTCCTCGTTGGACTTGGACATCGAGGCGCGCGGTGCGCGCGCGCCATCGGATGGTAGTGCAGCGGCCTCCTTGTTCAGGACTGCCGTTCGATCTCTCCCGGTCGCCAGGTTTGGTCGAACCAGGGCTCCAGCGGGCCGTACAGGCGCAGGATCATGAACCACCCCTTTCCCGGGATGGTTTGCACCCAGTTACTCTCCTTGCCCGGAGGCGCGACCGGCCCGAACCAGACATCCACCGAGCCGTCTGCATTCACCTCGAGATCCTGATCCTGGCTGCTGACGCTCGGGAAGCGCTGGTCGGTCTGCAGCATGGAACGAGTCTGGGTGTCATAGACGATGACCGACCAGAAGTCCTTGACCGGGATATTTGGCGGCAGGTGCAGTTTGTAGGTCTCGGCGCCGTCGAAGGGGTTGTCGTCGGCGTCCAAGGCGGTCCACGGATATTGAGATCCCTTGCCGACCATCTTCTCCGCCATCGCCGGGGTCACGCCGGTGGCGAGGTAGTAGAAGAAGGCGGCGCCGTCGAGATTGCTCACGCCTGGCGAGACCTCGAAGGCGTAGCCGCCGAAGAAGGGCTTGCGCCAGGTGCTGTCCTGATAGACGAAGGCGTCCTCATCGCGGATCTTGTACGCGATGGCGCGAGCGGTCACCGCGCCGATGTCGGCCGCGTCGGTCAGGATCCGCTTCATCCGCGCGTCCGGCTCGAAGGGCTTGCCCTTCTCGATGCCGATGGAGGCGAACAGGCCCAACGTGGTGGGGTCGGACCCCGCGCTCGGCTCTTCCTGGATCACCTGGTTCAGCAGTTCCCAAAACGCGTAGTCGCCGGGGAAGACGAAAGTCGATGGCACGCCGGAGGCGTTGACGAAGGTGACCGCGGGCGGGGTGTCCGCCTCGTCGAGGCGGTAGATCTTCAGGTGCTGCTTGACCGACTCGACCCCCGGCTTGGGCGAGCCGTCGACCAGGAAGGAGCGGAACGGCATCCAGGTGCCGTAGGTGCTGGGCCGGATCACGAAGTACCCGCCCGGCACCTCGCCGGTGTAGTCGGGAGGCAAGATCAGATATTTGCCGCCTTCGCCCTTGTCGGCGCCCGTGATACCGATGTCGGCCACCCAGCGATACCAGAAGTCGTCGATCAGGCCCAAGACCTTCGGCGGCACCTCGACCACCAGCGGTCCCTCTTTGGTATCGAGCCAGATGAAGCTGTAGACGGTGTTGTTGTTGGCCGTCAGCTCGACGGTCTTGGAGTCGACCAGGTCCTCCCAGATGACGTCGGTCCGGTTGTCCGGCCCGAACCCGCGCAACGTCTCGCGCATGCTCGCCTGGTTGACGATCGGGAGGCCAAGCAGGTAGGCCTGCAGCGCGCGCGAGCGGTCAAGGTTGTCGTAGACCGTCTCGATGGTCTCCGCCGTCGGAAACCCGTCGGTCAGTCGCAGTGTGCCGAGCGACGTCTCGAGCGTATCGGGCACGGCGACGCCCGGCGCGATCGGCGTTGCCATCCTGTAAGAGCCGACCGCCGGAGCCGCCGAGGCCCGGCTCGGCGCGCGATCTCCGGCATCGGCGGCGATGACCAGCCCTTGCCCGGCTTCGATCCGGTCGGACGCGAGCCTGTTCGTCGCCTGCAACGCGGACACGGTGCTGCCGAAGCGCTCGGCAATCCCCGTCAAGTCGTCGCCTCGAGACACGATGTAGGTTCCCATCGCGGCGTCGTATCGGCCCTTCGCGTATTCGAGCGGCCCTCGGTCTTCCGCTTGGACGCCGCCGACAAGTAGGCAAGCGATCAATAGCCCCATCGGCCCTACACGTGCTAGCGTCATGCCGCGCCCCCAATGGTAGTGTTTCAGGGTCGGTCGAGGCGTTCCGCATTCCGCATTCCGAAACGGTTCCGACCGACCTCGAGGAGTGGACAATCTAGCAGAGCGAACAGCCCTGCGATCTTGCAATTCCGGCCAAGAGATCGCGGGCGAAATCCGTCGCGGCGGAGACACGAAAAGCCGGAGGACGCGTCGATGACCAACGATTTCAACGCACTGGATGCACTAACCCCCAGCGGAGCAGGCGACGTGCGGATCGCACCGATCATGGCGCTTCCGGCCGTGTTGACAGAGCTCGGCGTCAGACCTCAGCAGGCATTCGCCCATGCACGCGTCGACAGAGGGCTCTTCCGAGACCCCGAGAACCGCATCGGGCTCGACGCGCTCGGACGGCTGTTCGACGCCTGTGCTGCGCTGACGCACTGCGACCATTTCGGGTTGTTGGTGGGCGAACGGTTCGAGCTGCCGATGTTCGGTCCGCTCGGGCATCTCATGCGCCACTCGGCCACGGTGGACGAGGTCGTCCGCAGTCTGCTGCTGTATCTCCACCTCAGCGACAGGGGGGCGGTGCCGGTCCTGCTCGCGATCCACCCGGAGCGCGTCCTGCTCGGGTATTCGATCTATCGCCACGGCATTCCCGCCACCGCGCAGATCCATGACGCGGCGATCGCGATCGGGTACAAGATCATGTTCGAGATCTGCGGCTCCTCCTGGCTCCCGCAGCATACGCAGTTTGCACATGCGCCGCCCGAGAACTGCGTTCCCTATCGGCGCCTCTTTCGGTCCAGCGTGAGCTTCGACGCCAAGGTCTCCGGGATGGAGTTTCACGCGTCCTGGCTCCGCAAGCCGATCGAAGATGCCGACCCCCTGCTCCGTGGCTTTCTGACCAAGGCGATCCGCGTGGCCCTGGACAAGAGCCCGATGAGCTTCGCCGAGCAGGTTCAGCGCATCCTGCATCAGATGGTGCTGTCCGGGACCGCATCGGCCGACGCGGTCGCACATCTCTTCGGGCTCAGCGAGAGAACGCTGCGACGACGGCTCAACGAAGAGGGCAAAACCTTCATGCAACTCATCAACGAGACCCGCTTCGAGCTGGCCCGACAGCTTCTTGCCGATACGGCTCTTTCGGTCGCCGAGATCGCGACCACCTTGCAGTACGATGATCCGAATGCCTTCTCGCGCGCCTTCCACCAGTGGTCGCAGGTCAGTCCGACGCAATGGCGCGCGTGTCATCGGCATTCCCGGCGGTGAACGGCCACCGCAGCTTCTCCCGCGCGTTGCGGGTCCGTTCGCGGCGATCCCGTGACGGCCGGCTGGGGACGGATGGCTGTCGCGTTCCAACAATCGCGGATGCCCGCCCGTCGGTATGCTCGAACGCGAGTACGCGGCGGCATTCGGCGCCTGTACAATGACCGGTAAGCAGCCGCCGTTCCTCCCGCGATGCCGCCTCGTTCGCCCCTGCCGTCGCTTCCGGAACCCCGATCCGTTCAACCCATGTCGCCCACCTCGCCACCCTCCGCGTCTTCGATGGCCGATGTGGTTGCCTGCCCGGGCTGCGATCTGCTCCAGCGCCTGCCGCCGATGCCGCCCAGGGCGCGGGCGCGCTGCCCGTGGTGCGGCGAGGTCGTGGCAAAGACCCCCGTCGACCCGATCGAGCGTCCCCTCGCCCTGACCCTGGCGGCAGCGATCGTCCTGATCGTCGCGAATACCAGATCGTCGCACTGGTCCAGATCGCCGATTCGGCGACGGTCGAGCCGGGAATCGGGCTGTTCGCCACCGGCGTCCTGCTGGCCTCATTCGCCGGACACTACGATCCTGACGCCCGTCACCATCGATGGCCTCGCGGAGATCGGCATCGCGCTCCGCGGGCTGTCCCAGATCGAGGTAGACACGTACTTCCTTCAGGCCGCGCGACGGCGACTCGGGGAGCACTGAGAGGGATGGCCGGGCGGCGAGACCTTCCGCGAGTTCCACGCGCGGGTGACGCGAACGATCGGCGAGCTGCTCGAGCGACACCAGGTGCGCCGGGAGAGCGAGGACGAGTTCACGGTGTGGGCCCTGCCGCCGCGACGAAATTCGATCGTGCTGGTCGCGCACGGCGGCACCAATGCCGTCGCCAGGATACGTGGCATGCTGCCGTCTCGGAGGCCACTCCCCGGTGGGTATTGACGTAACGGCCCCTATCGCCCCGACAACGGCCCGCTTGTTCGCCTTACCCGTCCGAGCCTGCTGTCAGCTTCGCGAGGCCGCGCGCTCCATGCGCAGCAGCAGGGCGGCAGACGGGGTGACCTTGCCGCTCAGGTAAGTGCTGAGCCGCGAGGCGCTCGTGCCGACGAGTTCGGCGAACTCGGCGTTCGTGAGTCCGGATCTGTCGACCGCCGCGCGGACCTGGGCGGCGACCTCGGCCCGGTCGGCTTCGTTGGCCCGGGTCCTTGCATGCTCGATTGCCAGAGCAAACAGGACGCCGATGCCGTCGCGCTCGCGGTAGGAGAGGTAGCGCTCGACGCGGCGGGCGACCGAGCCCCAGGGCGAGCGACGGATCTCGGCGAACACCGGCTTCCAATCGGCGACCAGGCCGCGGTCGATGAGCGCAACGAGGGCTTCGTAGGGCCAGCTGCGGACGTCGTCGGCCGGCGACGCATCGACGTTGCGAAAGTTCACACTCATCCAGTGGCTCCAGCCAGGCGAAGCGCCAGCGCGCCGCAGGCGGCGACGACGTCCTCCCACTCGTGCCACCGCGCGTCGAGCCCTTTGTAGCGAGGCAGCTCGCGGGTCACGTCGGTGTCGCGCGGCTGCGGATCGGCGAGTGCGGCGACGAGCGAGGTGAGCACGGACCCCGTCTCGCCCGATCGATCGACGTAGTAGGCGTCGATGTTCGAGAGGACTTCGACGGCGGCGTCTTCTCCGAGATGATCCGCCAGCGCCACCACATCGAGGTAATCGCGCACGACGTTGCGTTGCACCACGAGATAGGCCTTCACGCGCAGGGCCTCGGCTGCGGTGGGTGCGACGACCACGGCACCGTCGCCCAGCTCGATCTCGCAGGTCTCGAGCGGTCGCTGCCGGCGCATCTGGCGAAGCCCGGCCTCGACGCCACCCAGGCTTCCCATGATCGTGAACGGTGGCTTCGAGGCGCGCACCGAGGTCGCCCAGCCCTCGGTGGCCTCGACCGCCTCGAGCACCGCTTCATAGCGTTCGACCAGGTCGGCCAGCACGTGGTCGTGATCGAACGAGTCACGGTGTCTGGCGTGGAGAGCGGCGGCAGAGCCTCCGACGAGCACGGCGTCCGGAACGACCTGTTGCAGCCGGGCAGCCGAGGTCAGCACCTGCCGAAGGGTCGGGCTCAGTTTCACCATCGCGAATTATCATATTTGATCAGAGCGATAGCGGTCAAGCTACGGGTAGGGCGAAAGAGCGGGCGGATCAGCGCCGAAAGGACCCGTGAGGCCAATACCCTCCGGGAAGTGGGCTCCGAGCCGGTGGCGTGCCCCTGTCCTGGAGCGCCACCGCGCGAGCGCAGAGATCGGCGAGCGCGCGTTGCGCGAGGTCTACCTCGCTCGCTTCGAGGCCGCCGTCCGCGAGGCGGACGTGTGGACGGTGATGGCGGCCGACAACCACCTCCATGTGCACACACCGCACCGAGCACACACGCCTCCCCGGGCCCGCTGTCGATCCGTCGCTCGACGACGCCGGCCCCGACCCGCTTGCAGTCGCCGAGATTGGCGAGTCGCATGCGCGCCACCGCATCGTCCACGAGCTGACGAGCGCGAAAATCAAGCGCGAGGAACCACTCGGCGAAGAGGCCCGCGGTCCTTCCTTCCGGGACGTACTCGCGACCTCGATCATGCGCCAATGCCAACGCATATGTCATCAATGTCCTGCAGCTCGACCAGGCCCTGCTTTACCAGGCGGTCGACCGTGGGCTGTACCCCCTCCGTCGCCGCACCCTCCGAGGCCAGGCGTCCACGACCGGTCGATAACGAGGATTGATAATTTCTGTTGTCCCGCCGATCCTCGAGCCGTGAACATCTCCCTGACGCCGGAGTTCGAGAAACTGGTCCAGAAGAAGGTCGAGAGCGGGCGCTACTCGTCTGCGAGCGAGGTCATCCGCGCCGGGCTTCGTCTCCTCGAGCAGGA
The DNA here is from genome assembly GCA_964403735.1 of uncultured Spirochaetales bacterium. GTDB lineage: Bacteria > Myxococcota_A > UBA9160 > UBA9160 > PR03 > CAADGG01. Next base: position 7,066 of record CAYOHN010000037.1, read on the forward strand.
AGACGAGGTGCGCGAGACACGACTCGCTGCCATGCGCGCGCAGGTCCAGGAAGGCATCGAGCAGGCGGAACGAGGAGAGCTGGACGACGGCGAGGAGGCAGTTGCCCGCGTGAAGAAGCGCGCTGCGTCCAAGAGACGCGACGCCGGGGAATGACCTCTCGCTACGTCCTGACGCCACTCACGGAAGCCGATCTCGAGGAGGCCCAGTGCGAGACGCTGCCCATGTGCCGCCCGCCGCGTCGGGATCCTATCCGCTGCGGGCCGGCAATGCCGTGCGGCCGCTCGTCGACGGGGAGCCGGCGTTCCGCCGCATCTGCGAGGCCGTCGAGAGCGCGCGCCATCGCATTTGGGTGACGGTCGCGTTCCTCGAACCGGGCTTCGAGATGCCCGACGGCCGCGGCAGCTTCTTCGACGTGCTCGACCGCGCGCACGCGCGCGGCCTCGACGTGCGTGTGCTCTTCTGGCGTCATTGGGGGATCGCGAGGTTCCGCCCCGAGTCGCACTTCGCCGGCACCGAGACGGACCGGCAGCTGCTGCGCGAACGCGGCACGCGTTGGCACGCGCGCTGGGACCAGTGGCACGGGAACCACTGTCAGCACCAGAAGAGCTGGCTCGTCGATGCGGGCGAGCCGAGCGAGGTGGCGTTCGTCGGCGGCATCAACCTCTCGTGTAGATCGATGGCGCCGCCCGGACACCCGGCGACGCCGAATGGGAGTACCCACGACGTCTACGTCGAGGTGCGCGGCCCTTCCGCGACCGACGTGCATCACAACTTCGTCCAGCGCTGGAAGTCGAGGACCAGGCGATCGCCGCGGTCGAAATCGTCGAGCGGCTGCGCGAGGCGCTGGCCCGCGGCGTCGACGTGGCCTTCCTGGTACCCGCCGAACCCCATCCCGACGCGGCGGCCGCGCGCCTGACCGCCGCGTCGGCGGAGCTGCGCGCCGCGCTTGGTGCGCTCGGCAAACACGAGCACTTCCTGCTCGCGGGCCTCGTGACGACCCGCCCAGAGGGCGGGCACCAGAGCATCTACGTCCACGCCAAGATCGCCCTCGTCGACGATGCTTGGGCGACGATCGGCTCGGCGAACGTCGCGAACCGCTCCTTGTATGGCGGCGACACCGAGCTGAACGCCTCGTTCTGGCACACCCCGACCGTGCGCGCGCTGCGCGTGGAGCTGCTGCGCGAGCACCTTGCGCGCGATACCAGCGGACTCGACGACCGCGCGGCGCTGCGCCTGTTTCGCGCGCAGGCGCGCGCCAACACCGAGCGCTGGTCGCGCGGCGAGCCGCTCGATGGCCTCGCCGTCGCCCTCGATCCTGCGCGCTACGCGGAGTGACGAGAGCTGTTCCGAAGCCGCCGATGTTCGGCTGACTCGTCAGCTCCGTTGCAACCCGAACGCCTTCACCAGGTTGTACACGTGCGACCGCGCGAGATCGAGGCGTTGCGCGGTTGCGGTGATGTTCCAGCCGGTCTCTTCGAGCGTGCGGACGAGGAGCGCACGCTGGAAGCGGCGCGTGGCCTCCTGGAACGTGAGCGTGCTCTCGTCGATCGTGTCCGAGTCGCCCGTTCCCGGGAAGAGGTGGTGACACTCCATCTGCGTCAATCCTTCGCCGGCGGCGCGGATGGCGGCGGCTTCGATCGCGTGGCAGAGCTGGCGCGCGTTGCCGGGCCACTCGGACGCCTCGATCGCGCGCAGCGCACCCGGCGAGAACTCGACGCGCGCCAGGCCGTGGCGACGCTGCGCCGCTTCGGAAAAGTGGAGCGCGAGTTCACGGAGATCTTCGCGCCGCTCCGCGAGGGACGGGAGGCGGATCGGGAGCACCTGCAAGCGGTAGAAGAGGTCCTCGCGGAAGCGGCGCTCGCGGACCGCCTGCTCGAGATCGCTGTTGGTCGCCGCGATCAGCCGGACGTCCGCGTGAACCGGGGTGGAGCTTCCGAGCGGATAGTACTGCCGCGACTGCAGCAGCTGGAGCAGCTTCGCCTGGGCCGGGACGGCGAGGTCCGCGACTTCGTCGAGGAACAGGGTGCCACCCTCTGCAGCGGCGATCTTGCCGCCGACGGCCTTCGTCGCGGTCGAATGCGCACCGGCGGCCGCGCCGAACAGTTCGCTCTCGACCAGCGGCTCCGGCAGCGTTGCGCAGTTGAGTTCGACGAACGGGCCCGGCGCACGGGGGCCGTTGTCGTGGATCACGCGGGCGAGCTGGCTCTTCCCGGTTCCGGAATCCCCGGTGAGCAGCACGTTGACGTCGAGCGGCGCGACGAGCGCGGCCTGTCGGAGCACGGCGGCCAGCGCCGCGCTGTGGCCCACGACGCCGTCGAGGCGGATCTGGCGGCGCAGCGGCCCCGTCGGATCCTCGCGCTCCCGCACCTGCCGGCGGACCAACAGGCGGTCCACGAGCGGTGCCAGGTGCCGGGCGAAGAGTTCCGCGAGCTCGCGGTCCAGTTCGTCGAATCGTTCGGCGTCTCCCTGCAGGTAGACGACGCCGAGTGACGGGGCGGTGCCGATCGGCGCGCAGAGCACGGCCTCGACGCGGTGGAGCCGCACGCTGCCGCGAGCGCTGAAACGCGGGTCGAGCAGCGCCGACGGGGTGAAGACCGTCTTCCCGCTCGCATGGGCCTCGGCGATGATCCCGCGGGAGATCATGGTGCGGATCGCGTCGAGGTCTTCCGGGGAGCAGCCGCGCGCCAACCACCACGAGGGCGCCGCCGCGTCTTCGTCTTCATCGCGGAGCTCGATCAGGGCCTGTCGCGCGCCGCTGACGTCCAGGATCAGGTCGAGCGCCTGTTCTAGGAACGGGGTCGGATCGCTCGTGGAGCCAAGCTCCAGAAGCCGGCGATAGAAATCGCGCTCGCGCCCGTTGCGCACGCTTTCTTCGACGTCGGCACCCATGAGAAACCTCTCACGGATCCTATCAGAGATTCTCCGACGTCTGTCACTGTCAGCGGTCGTCACCAAATGGTCTCGCGAGGGGTGATGAGCGGTGCCTGGTGCGAGGTTGTGGGAAATTCGATCGGGTACCACCACTACGTTCCCCCTGTTTCTTCCCGCGGGCGTCCACCGGATCGGATGAGCAGCCGCCTGCCTGTGCGGGGAGGAGCACGATCCGTGCCAGCGAGGGGTCCCGCTCGATCCCCGGGGACACCCGCGACCGTCCGATGGACTGGACATGTCCGGACGTGAGTGTCTCTTGGACTGGAGGGAACCGACTCGACCCGTGACCGGAGCGTCGTTGCAGGGACGGGCATCGTCGAACGGACCGCCGTAGACGAGGTGGCAGTCGCCGTCGAACAGGGAGAAGTCCGGCGTGAGAGCGGCGCGGTACACCCTAGCGACGGCTTGCGTCTCGTCGACGAGGTACGGGAAGACGTAACCGCTGCGCGCCCTCTTTTCGGCCATGCGCTGCGGGGCGTCGTTGGCGTTGATCGCGACGACGGACAGCCCGTGCGCGCCATACTCGCGGGCGAACGACGCGGGCGAACGTCGCGGGCGAACGCGGAGTCCGGTGTGGCTTCTCGAGAAGCGGAGCGCTCCGACCCGCGGGCGGCTCAGCGAGTGCCGCTGTAGCGTTCCGCCTTCATGCCGCAGCATCGGTCCGTTACGCGTTTGCTCCTGCGCTTCATCGTCCTCGGAGCGGCCATCCTCCACATCGGGCTGGCTGCGACGTGGACGGTGGTCAATCTGGGAGACATTCCACACTACGGCGACACCATGGAGTACATGGCCATCGCCAACGGGCGCCTGGAACGCGACGCCTACCGCGGCGTGTTGTACCCGGCTTTGCTCCGCGGGCTCGATGCTCTCGATGGTCCGGCGCGGTTCGTTGCGCCAGCCGCCTGGGAACGAGATCGCCGGGTTGCCTGCCGGGCAGCGTCGGTGCTCACCGCTCTCCAGCTCGGCCAGATCCTGGTCTGTGCCGTGGCTCTCGTCTTCTTCGTCCGCGCGACGGGTTCTCGCCCATCGGTTCGTCGCGTTCTCCCCGTACGCCAGGAGCTGCTCCTGGTCGCGCTGCTGCTCTTCGATCCGCTCGTTGCCCACTTCAATTCGAGCGTGATGACGGACAGCCTGGCTCTGTCAGCCTCGCTTTTCTTTCTGGCCGGCTTGATCCATCTCGCGCAGGTCCGGCCTCGCGATCTCGCCATGGGGAGTGTGGTCCTCGCCTCGTTCCTGGTGGCGGCAAACCTTCGGCCAGAGAAACAGGTCGTCCTGATCGCCACACTGTTTCTCACCAGCCTGACGTGGTTCGCGTACCGGCATTCGCAACACGCGCTTCCCGATCGGAGAGCCTGGCGGCGTGCGGGAGCATTGCTCGTCTGTCTGGGGGTCGCGGCGGTGGGGATCCAGCAGATGAATGCGGCCGAGGCGGCCAAGACGTTCCGCTGGGATGTGTCCACGACGATTCTCCACCAGCGCGTGATCTGGCCGCATCTGACCGAGGTCTACGACGAGCTCCCTGCGACCGTGCAGGAGCGAATCCCCCCGGGCCTGGCGCGCGTCTACGACGAGCGGATCCACAACACGTGGGGGGTCTTCAACGGGACGCTGCGCGCGGACGAAGTGGAGCGGCGCAGACTGACCCGTGCAATCGTTCCGGTCGTTCTCGCGGAGACCTGGCCGGAACTACTTCTGGACACCGCCAGCGACACGGTCGAGAACGTCTTCGCCACGGTGTCGTACTACGCGCGACTCGCGAAGTGGATGGGCCGGGGGGAGCCCACCGACAGCTTCGAGCGATCGTTCGAGGCCACTCCCTTCACCTACTACACGTTGTCGTGGCACCATCCCCGACTCTCCCGGGTCTACGCCGCCAGCGGCGCTGCGATCACGCTGGGTGCCCTCGGGCTGGCGCTCGGATGGGTCCTCCGTCGGGGTCGGCTACCTGCCGTGCCCTGGAGGTGGACCGTCGCGGTGCCGGTGGGTCTGTTCCTCTGGATGAACGCCGGAGCCTTTGCCGTCAGCGCCAACCTCGTGCACATCCGTTACGCCACCGCGGCACACGTCGTGGGCTTGCTGTTGGTGTATCGGGGAGCCATCGCCTGGTGGAACGAGTCCGATGGATCGCATACCTTCCCGCTGGGCCCGGAGTGACCGATTGATCGCGACCGGTAGGGAATCGAGCCGGCGCTACCCGAGTGGGAACTCCGCAGGCTCGTCCGGCGGCCTTTGCGCCTCCAGCTCCTCGAGCCGTCCGCGCAGGATCGCCGTCTCTTGCGCAAGCTTGCGCACGCGAATTCCGGTCTGTGAGATTCGAACGGCATAATTCAGGCAGATGGCGACCAGGAAGACCTCCCCGAGGAAGAAGACCGTCGAGCTCAGCGTCCAGGCGCCGAGCGTTCGGGCCAGCCCGCGGAGCACCGTGAGATCGATGCTCGCGACGACGAGACCGAGGGCCAGCGCCATCCAGATCGGCGTGTATTCGGCGGTGAGTGAACGTCGCCGCACGAGCCACGCCACCAGTGCGAAGAGGCTCCCTGCTGCGATCCAAGCCATGACCTGGACTTGTGTCGATTCCGGAGCCGCCAGGAAGAGTTCGCGAAGCTCGCCGAGGTGGAGATCTTGCGGATTCACGGTCCTTTCCTCCGTCCCACCGCCGCCCACCATGACAGCAGCATCTTGTAGGCGTAGTACGGCACGCGCAGGCCCCCGTGGAGCGTCGATCGCCGTGGACTGGCGTGCATCGATACGGGGACTTCGAGAATGCGAATGCCCCGGCGGCGCGCCATCACGAGGACGTCGATGTCGGGATAGTCCGCTGGGAAAAAGTCCTCTCCATAGAGAGCCAGCACGCGGCGGTTCATCGCCTGGAAGCCCGATGTCGGATCCCGTACCGCCAGTCCACTCAGGCGGCCCAGAAGCTCGAACAGACGCCGACCCAGCTGTCGAAGCGCGTCCATCTCGTAGTCCGAAGTCGAGATGAAGCGCGAGCCGATGACCAGGTCGCAGCGTCCCTCCCGAAGCGGCTGCAGCAACGCGTCGACGTCACCGGCATCGTGCTGGCCGTCAGCGTCCATCTGAACCAGAAGCTCTGTGCCCCGCTCCAGCGCGTCCTGATAACCGGTCTGGAGAGCCGCGCCGTAGCCCAGGTTGAAGGGATGACGGAGCACACGCGCACCGGCGCGGCGCGCCACTTCGACCGTGGCATCGCGCGAGCCGTCGTCCACGACGACGAGTTGCGCCTCGGGAACGGCACGCGAGACCGTCCGAAGGACCTCGGCGATGCGCTCCGCCTCGTTGAAGGCGGGCAGCACCACAGTCACCGCGGAGGCGTGCGCCACGCGACGGTGAGGTAACGGTTGGTGAAGCCGTAGCGGAGCGTCGCCCCGACGCGCCGGAGGACGGCACCCGGATGGTCCAGATACCAGCGGAGCAGTCGCGGACGGCGGTCCGCCAGTCGTCGTTCCCGGCCGCGCAGCAACGCCAAGACGGGGACCTTCTGGACCTGATGCAGGGTACCCACCTCGCGGAGTTCCCCGTTCTCGAAGAGACCGCGGAAGGAGCGCTCGGTGAAATCGGTCCGATGGTGCGGATTCCAGTCCACCGACGGCGTAATGGGGACCGACGCCACGAGCAGTCCGCCTGGGCGGACCAGCGCGACGAGGCGGCGGGCCAGCGCCTGCGGATCGCTGACGTGCTCGACGGTCTCGAGCGAAACCACTGCGTCGAATCCCCCCGCATCTCGGTAGCTCAGAGCATCGGCCTCCACGAAGTCGACGCCGGCCCGCCCGTAGCGTTCACGCGCGTAGCGGATGGCCTCGGGATCGAGATCCACTCCGACCGCCTCGTCTAGGGAGGGGCAGGCGTCGGCCACGAGGCGCGTTCCGAAACCGACGCCGCACGCCATGTCCAGTAGCCTGCCGCCGCGCACATGGGTTGCGGCAAAGTGGTAACGCGCCAGATGAAGTTGCAGCGTTTCGTGCCCGGTGGCCTCACCATCGACGACTCGGTCGGGGACGAGGCGCTCGAGCGTGCCGAGGTCCAGCATGCGACGAAGCTAACACAGGGAGGAGCATCCTCGACGTGGATGGAGGCTGCGCCCATGGCCGCCAAGTTCGAGGGAGCGGCCTCCCTGAGACGATCGTGGGCCGTGCGGCTCACATGGTCGAAGGGGTCAGCGCCACCGGGTTCCTTCCGTTCCAAAGCCGCGCTCCAACCTGCGGACGCGACGCGGCGGACGCGACGCGCGCTTCGCCGCTGCTGGCGCTCGGCCACCGGCCGCAGGATGCTACCGCAATGGCAAGCCCGATGCGCGTGTTGCTGGACGGTCTGCGCTTCCCGGAAGGGCCGCGCTGGCGGGACGGGAAGTTGTGGTTCTCCGACATGCACGCCGGCGTCGTGCTGACCGTGGATCTCGACGGCCGCAGCGAGAC
>CAYOHN010000037.1:14440-18386 GCA_964403735.1 uncultured Spirochaetales bacterium
GAGACGGTGGTCGCCGTTCCGCACGAGCCGTCCGGCCTCGGCTGGCTGCCCGACGGCCGACTCCTCGTGGTGTCGATGCAGGACCGCCGGCTGCTGCGGCTCGATCCCGGCGGACTCGTGTCCGTCGCCGATCTCTCGCCGTTCGCCACGTGGCACTGCAACGACATGGTCGTCGACGGCGAGGGGCGCGCCTACATCGGGAACTTCGGTTTCGACCTGCACGCGCAGGCACCGCTGGTCCCTGCGAACCTGGTGCTCGTCACGCCCGATGGCCTCGCAGAGGTGGTCACGTCGGACCTGTTGTTCCCGAACGGCACCGTCATCACGCCGGACGGGCGGACGCTGATCGTCGCCGAGAGCTTCGGTGCGCGGCTCACGGCGTTCGACATCGCCGCCGACGGCCGCCTCTCGAAGCGCAGGATCTGGGCGCAGCTCGCGCCGGGTTCCGATGGCAGGACACCCGTTCCCGACGGCATCTGTCTCGATTCCGAGGGCGCCGTCTGGATCGCGTCGCCGGTGACCGGCGAGGTATTGCGCGTACGCGAGGGCGGCGCGGTCGTCCACCAGATCCCCGTCGATCGCATGGCCATTGCCTGCATGCTCGGCGGGCCGGAACGCAGGACCCTGTTCGTCTGTACCGCCGAGGCGCTCGATCCCGCCGCCACCGAGAAGCGCGCCGGGCGCATCGAGGCGATCGACGTCGATGTGCCCGGCGCCGGCTGGCCTTGAGCTCCGCGCGCAGCAGGATCCCTCCGGTGTACCCTGCGCACGTACGAACACCCATTCGACGAAGGAGATCGTTTCGTGACCACTCCGCTCTGGTGTCTCGCGATCGTCACGTTGCTTCCATTCCTGCTGTCGTTCAGCGGCGGCTACTTCCGGATGCGTCAGCTCGGCGCGATCGACAACAAACACCCGCGCCAGCAAGTCGCGAAGCTCGAGGGCGTCGGAGCACGCGCCTATGCCGCGCAGGCCAACGCGTGGGAAGCCCTGGCCGTCTTCACGGCCGCGATCGTCGTGCTGCACCTCGCCAACCCGGAGGCCGCCCGCGGCTCGACGGCCGCGAATCTCTCGGGGGTCTTCCTGGCCACCCGCGTCGCGCACCCGATCGCGTATCTCGCCAACCAGGACCTGCTCCGTTCGCTGGTGTTCGTCGTCGGTCTCGGCTGCGTCTTCGGTCTGTTCTGGATCGCGTGATCAGCGGATCCGGCCGAGGCTTCACAGCCCCTCGGCAGCGCTCGCGTTCTCGATCAGCCGGACGTAGAAGCCGATGCCGTCGGCGAAGTTCTGGACGGCGAGGCGTTCGTCGACGCCGTGCGGGAGCTTGATGTCGGCGGTGCCGAAGCGGAACGGTGCGAAGCGATAGATCGCGTCGGCGATCGGCGCGTAGTGACGGGCGTCGGTGCCGCCGACGACGAGCGCCGGCGCGACGATCGCAGACGGAAACAGCTCGCCGACGGTGCGCTGGAGCAGCGCGAACGCCGGGCCGTCGCTCGGCGAGATCGGACTCGGATCACGCGGCTCGCGCAGGAACTCGACCTCGACGTCGGGGTTGGCGATGACCTGCTTCGTCCGTTCGAGGAGACCTTTGGCGGTGTCGCCGGGGAGCAGCCGGAAGTTGACGGCCGCGGTGGCCTCCACCGGCAGCACGTTGTCCTTCGGCGAGCCGGACAGCATCGTGACGGCCGTCGTCGTCCGCAGCAGCGCGTTGATTGCGGGCTGATCGCCGGCGAACCAGTCGAGCGGCCGCGCGAAGAGATCGAGATTGGCGAGCGGGATGCGCAGCGCGAGTGGCATCTCCGGCGCGAGCCACTGGAAGAACGAGCCGGTGACGCCGCCGACCGAGACCGGCATCGGGCTCTCGTCGACCCGGACCACGGCCCGCGCGATGGCGACGGTTGCGGCGTTGCGCGGTGGCGTCGAGGAGTGGCCACCGGTGCCCTTCGCGACCAGCCGGAGCGTCGCAAAGCCCTTCTCGGCGACGCCGAATGGCGCGACCAGCCCGTCGAACCCGGGAAGGACCCCGGCTTCGAGCAGCGCGAAGCCCTCGTCGAGCACGAGTCCTGCGCGCACGCCGCGCGCGGCGAGTGTGTCGGCGATGCGCCGCGCGCCGTTCGGTCCGCCAACCTCCTCGTCGTGGCCAAAAGCCAGGATCACCGTGCGGCGCGGCGCGAAGCCTTCGCCGAGCAGCAGCTCGACGGCTTCGCAGATCGCGACCAGCGGACCCTTGTCGTCGATGGCGCCGCGTCCCCAGATGATGCCATCGGCGATGACGCCCCCGAACGGCGGGCGGCTCCACAGCTCTTCGTTCTCCGCCGGCACGACATCCTGGTGCGCGAGTAGCACCAGCGGTGGCAAGCTGGGATCGCTGCCGAGCCATGTATACACGAGAGAATGCTCGGAGACGCGCTCAAGCGTCAGCGTCTCGTGGAGACGCGGATAGGTCTCGGCGAGCCATGCGGCGAACGCCACGAAGGCGTCGACCTGGAGATCCTCGGCGTCCGAGCTGTACGAGATCGTCGGGATCCGGATCGCCTCGGCGAGATGGCGCGCGGCGACGTCGGCAGCGACGGTGCGCACCGGCGCCGGCGGCATCGAGACCTGGCGCGACGGCAGCCGCAGCGCGCGCACCGTCAGCACTACGGCGGCGAACAGCAGCAGCGCGACGGCGACGCCGAGCACGCGCAGAAGGTTGCGAAGCATCGGGGACCTCCGGATCGGGGGCGGGGGGCGGCAAGCAGCGGGGCGGAGCGTACCCGGCGAGGCTACGTCGCCAACACCCCGGTCGGCGCCACCTCGAGGTCGAACGCCGCCGCCAGCAGCGCCTTCGTATACGCCTCGCGGGGCTGCTCGAACAGCGTCTCCGCGGGCCCCTGCTCGACGACGCGGCCGGCGCGCAGCACCAGCACGTGATGGCTCATCGCGCGGACCACCCGCAGGTCGTGGCTGATGAACAGGTACGCGAGCCCGTGTTTGCGCTGCAGCGCGCGCAGCAGCTCGACGATCTGCGCCTGCACCGAGACGTCGAGCGCCGAGGTCGGCTCGTCGAGCACGACGAGTTGGGGCCGCAGCACCATGGCTCTCGCGATCGAGATTCGCTGGCGCTGCCCGCCGGAGAACTCGTGCGGGTAGCGATGGCGGCTCTCCGGATCGACGCCGACCTCCTCGAGCACCTCGACGACGCGCCGCTCGCGTTCGGCGCGGTCGCCGATGCCGTGGATCTCGAGCCCCTCGCCGACGATGCGCCCGACCGGCAGCCGCGGCGACAGGCTCGCGAACGGATCCTGAAACACGACCTGCATCTGGCGGCGCAGCGGGCGCGTGTCGGACCAGCGCAGCCCCTGGAGCTCGCGGCCCTGGAAGTGGATCGAGCCCTCGCTGCGCTCGAGTCGTAGCAACCCGAAGCCGAGCGTCGTCTTGCCGCTGCCGCTCTCGCCGACGATGCCGACGGTCTCGCCGGCGCGCACGGCGAGCGTGACGCCGTCGACGGCCTTGACGTAGCCGACGGTCCGGCGCAGCAGCCCCTTCCGGATCGGGAACCACACGCGCACGTCGCGTCCTTCGAGCACGATCGGCGCGTCGTCCGCCGGCGGCGTGGGTGCGCCCCCGGGCTCGGCCGCGAGCAGGTGCCGGGTGTAGGCGTGCTGCGGCGAACCGAAGATCTGCGCGGACGGCCCCTGCTCGACGATCCGCCCCGCCTGCATCACGCCCACGCGGTCCGCCATCTTGCGCACGACGCCGAGATCGTGCGTGATCAGCAGTAGCGCCATCCCGAGCTTCTCGCGCAGATCGCGCAGCAGCGCGAGGATCTGCGCTTGGATCGTCACGTCGAGCGCCGTCGTCGGCTCGTCGGCGATCAGCAGGTCCGGCTCGTTGGCGAGCGCCATGGCGATCATCACCCGCTGGCGCTGGCCGCCCGAGAGCTCGTGGGGAAAGGCGGTCAGCC
>CAYOHN010000038.1:0-15711 GCA_964403735.1 uncultured Spirochaetales bacterium
CGGGAGACAGCGCCGCGGTCTGCGCAATCTCGTCGACACTTCCGAGCGTCAGAACGAGGCCCGACGGAGTCGGCGTCAGCTCCCGCTCCGAGAACTCCGCCGCACTTTCGCCGGCGTCGATCACGACACGGACCTTCCCCTCGTGCTGCCCGACGCGGATCCGCTGCACGTGCGCGGAGTCGACGGACACGAGGTTCTCGGCCAACTTGCTTTCGATCCCCGGAAGATCGAGCACCAGGCGCGCCGGTTCCGAGAGCACGAAGCTCTTGGCTCCGGCGAGGGTGCCGTCGGCCTCCAGATGGATCACGGTGCCCGCGGCGGAGGCTTCGCTCCGCACGTCGAGCAAGGTCGTGGCCGAGCCGCCCGACGGGGCGGTGGGCACCAGGGCGTCCTCAGGCCCTGCCGCCCCGGACGCGTGACCGAGCCACAGCGCCGAAAATACGGCGGCTGCAGCGAGCCTATGGAAACGAGCGCTAGCGGTGGCGAACATCGGACCTCACCCTCCCTGGGTCATCGAACGAGTGCGCATCTCGATCTCTTTGCTTGTCTTCTCACCGAGGTAGTCCTCGTAGGTCTCGCGGACCACGACGGCGTTGTCATCGATGCTGGTGACCGAACCGGCGTTCTTGCCGACGGGCGTTCCGACCTGCACCACGTAGCCGCGGCCCGAGGGATCCTCGAGCAACGCGCGCGGACGGCCCGTCCCCCACACGACGGCCACCACGGTCAGCTGGCTCAGGTCGAACTGCTCCAGCGGGCCGCGTTCCGCATCGGCGACCTCGAGCTTCTGATCAGCGATGAAGGAGCGGAACGGATCGCGCCTCCCCTTGGCGTCGTAGCCGAGGCCCGCACTCGTCGTGCCCAGTCCGCGCTGTTCTTCCGCGGACGGGTCCGCATTCCCAGCCCCTCGCTTCGCGACCTGTTGGCCGGCCTTCCGCTTCATCAGCTCGGCCCGCTGTTGCTCATAGTCCTGGACCGACGGCGCGTTCGGGTTCGGGCGATCGCACCCGGTCCCCGCGACGAGCCCGACCAGCACTCCTCCGAGGATCCACTTCCTCACGAGCGTCCTCCCCGCGGCGCGACCGCCGCCGACTTCTGCGGCCTTCCGCCCCGTCCGCGCTGTCCCGGCTCTCCGGGAGCCTCGGAGCCCGCTTGTTCGAGGAAGCGGAACGTCGTCACTTCCCCGGTCACGTTCAGCACCGTCAATCCCGAGTCGACCTTGGCCGGGCGCATCGCGAGGCGATTGACGTTGACGATGCGCGGCAGCTTGGAGATCCGGTCGAAGAAGCTGGCGATGTCGTGATAGCCACCGCTGAACTCGACCTCGATCGGGACTTCCGCGTAGAAGTCGCGATGGACTTCCGGCTTCGGCTTGAACAGCTTGAACTCGAGACCGGAATCCTTGCCGAGGGTCGAGATGTCGGTCAGCAGCACCGGCAGCTCCTTGCTGTCCGGGAGCTGTCGAAGCGCCATCATGAGCTTGCGCTCGAGATCGACGAGTTCTTCCTCGAACGCCGCGAGGTTCGAGACGATGGCTCGCACCTCGCTGACCTTACGCTGCAGCTCGCGCTCCTTCGTCTCCAGCGCCGCGAGCTCCTGGCGCGCCGGCTGATAGAACATGTAGCCGTACACGCCGAAGACGAGCGCACAGAGCACCGGCAGCGCGGCCATGCGATAGGCCTTCGGGAGCTTCGCAAAGCGCTCGAACTGCGCCTTGACCTGATCGAGTCCGAGATCGACGGCCATTGCCCGCTCCTCCTAGAGTCCCGTGGCCGGGCGCTGCCCGGTCCCGGCCGGCGCGGTCGCCGACGCAGGAGCCAGCGCGTCGTCTGCCGGTTCCTCCGGCGATTCGAGCGCGGCCTGGATCTCGAATGTGTTGAGCTTGAGCGCTTCCACGGTCCTCAGCTCCGTCGACTGGAGTTCGACCTGACCGAAGTACGGAGACTCGCCGAGTTCGGTGAGAAACGACGCCACCAGTTCGTTGTCGAGGCTCATGCCCGAGAGCGAGATCTTGCCGTCGTCGGCCGAGAGTTCGGTGAGCCAGACGCGCTCCGGGATGCTCCCCGCGAGCTCCTCCATGATCCGCACCGGACCCGAGCGGGAGCGCTCGAGATCGGCGATCACCTCGAGCTTCTGCTCGATCTCGGCCTTCTTGGCCTTGAACTCGGCCACCTGGGCCTGCTGCGGCGCGAACTGCTCGAGTTGGCGCTCGAGACCCTGGATCCGTGCCTGCGCGGACGAGATCTTCCCGCCCACCCACTGATGGACACCCACCGAGAGCGCGATCGCGCCGACGAGCGTGGCCGCCAGCATGGCGATTTGTTGCTGAACCCCCGCCTTGCGGCGGGCTTCGCGAACCGGAAGAAGGTTGATGCGGATCACGACTCGTCGACCCTCCGCAGCGCGAGACCGAGACACACCCCGAGTGACGGACCCACCTGGGTCAGATACTCGGGGTCGAATCGGTTGCTCGGCATCATCTTGTGGAGCGGGTTCAGGATCTCGACCTCGAGTCCCGTCCGTTCGCGAAACACGGCGTCGATCCCGGGAACGCGGGCCGCGCCGCCGGCCAGCACGATGCGCTGGATCCGCGCGTCGGTCGCAGTCGCCGAGAAGAAGTCCAGCGACCGTGCGATTTCGCCCACCAGATTGTTGGTGACCGATTGCATGGCCTGCTCGACCTCCTGCGGCACGACTTCCTGCGAGTCGTGACTCCCGGATTCGCCGATCTTGATCCGCTCGGCCTCGTCGAAGCTGATCGAGAGCGCGCGTTGGATCTCGGCGGTGTACTGGTTTCCGCCGACCGAGATGTCGCGCGTGAAGGCCGGAACTCCGGCGACCACCACGTTGATGTTGGTGACCTGGGCTCCGATGTTGATCACCGCCACCACGTCCTCGACGCCGGGCTCGAAGTTGGTCTCGAAAGCGTTCTCGACCGCGAAGCCGGCCACGTCGATCACCGACGGCGTAAGGCCCGCCTCGCTGATCAGATTCACGCAGTCGTCGATGAGATCGCGCTTCGCGGCGACCAGCAGTACCTCCATCGGGCGCTCGGCATCGCCGTGCTGGATCACCTCGAAGTCCAGATTGACCTCGTTGACGTCGAACGGGATGTACTGTTCGGCCTCCCAGCGGATCGACTCTTCGAGCTCCTCCACCGTCATGGCCGGGACGCTGATCTTCTTGACGATCACCGAGTGCCCGGACACCGCAGCGGCCGCGCACTTGGCCCTGGTCCCGGATTTCTCGATCGCCTCGCGGATCGCGTCGACGATGGCGCTCGCGTTGAGGAACGCTCCATCGACGATCGCGTCGTGCGGCAGCGGAGCCACACCGAGGTGGAGCAGCTCGAAGCCGTCTCCCCTCTGGGCCACCTCGATCGCCTTCACACAGGACGATCCGATGTCGAGGCCGACGATGGATTTGGAACCAAGCCTGAGGAACGGAAGCTGCACGGACCCCTCTCCTCGCGCCCTCGCTCTAGCGGGCGTCGACGCCTTCGGATTCGCTGGTGGTCGAAAGCGGGAGGGAACCGTTCCCGGTCTCGGTGTCGAAGATCTCGTCCTTGTCCGAGATCCGTTTGCCGAGAGCCAGCAGGATCTTTCGCTTGGTGTCGAGCCGGCACGGTCGGCCGGCTTCGACGCGATCGATCGTCAAGGTGGAGAGACCCGCTTTTCGGGCCAGCTCCGCCTTGCTCATCATGAGTGTCTCGCGAGCACGCTGTACGCTGTTCGGCGACACGCCTCGGGTCCTCCCCTGCCGTCCTGGACCGAGTTCTCCCCCGCGGTCCCGGACGGCGCTCCCGGTGGGTGCTATCGGTCCGGGCCAGAACCGACTTGAGAACCCCGCGAAAGGGGCCCCTCGGAGCCGCCCCGGGGGCACGCTTCAGCGCCCGCCCCCGCGCAGCCGATGAGACCCGACACGCCGGGAGGGTCGAGCGTTGCAGCGGCTATTGATCGTGGACGACGACGAGTCCCTGCGGGACAGTCTCGCGTTGGTGTTGGGAGCCGAAGGCTTCGAGGTCGCCACCGCGACCGATGGCGAGCGCGCGCTCGCCCAGCTCGACACCTCGGCGCCAGACATCATCCTGTGTGACCTCCGGATGCCCGGGATCGACGGGCTCGATCTGTTGCCCGAGTTGGTTCGGCGCCGCCCCGATGCGACGGTGATCCTGATGTCCGCGTGGGCCACCGAGGAGCTGGCGCTCGAGGCGATGCGCCGGGGAGCCTACGACTATCTCGGCAAGCCGTTCCAGCCGTCCGAAGCCCTGCTGGCGATCCGGAAGGCCCAGGAACGGGAGCGCCTGCGGCGCGAGACTCGCCTGCTCCGGCGCGAGATGGAACGCACGCTCGGCGAACGCCCGATCGTGGCCGCGTCGCCGGCGATGATCGACGTACTCGAGATGATCGAGCGGGCGGCGGAGTTCAAGGCCACCGTGCTCTTGACCGGCGAGAGCGGGACCGGCAAGGAGGTCCTGGCGCGGGTGGTCCACGCGCAGTCGCTCCGCCGCAACGATGCTTTCGTCGCGGTCAACTGTGGCGCGATCCCGGAGGCGCTGCTCGAATCCGAACTCTTCGGCCACGCGAAGGGTGCGTTCACCGGCGCCGATCGCGCCCGGCGCGGCCTCTTCGCGGAAGCCGATGGCGGGACGATCTTTCTCGATGAAGTGGGCGAGCTTCCGCTCTCGTTGCAGGTGAAACTGTTGCGCGTCCTGCAGGAGGAGGAGATTCGACCGCTCGGCGAATCGAAGTCGCGGCGCGTCGACGTACGCGTGATCGCCGCGACCGCGCGCCATCTCGAGGACGAGATGAGCGCCGGGCGCTTCCGCGAGGATCTCTTCTACCGGCTCAACGTCCTGCGCATCCACGTGCCGCCGCTGCGCGAGCGACGCCAGGACGTGCCGCTGCTGGTGGACCACTTCCTCGCTCACTTCCGCGACACGCTCGGGCGTCCGGTCCGAGCGATCGCGGACGATGCGCTCGATCGCCTGGTTCGCTACGCCTGGCCCGGCAACGTCCGGGAACTCGAGAACGTGATGGAACGCGCGGTGATCCTCGCGCGCGGGGACCAGTTGACACTGGCCGAGCTCCCGAGCAACGTGAGTCATCCCGACCCGGCCGACAGCGCCGAAGCGACGGGCGATCTCTCGCTCCGCCGGGCGCGCCGAGCCGCGGAGATCCAGGCGATTCGCGCCGCGCTGCGCGCGACCGGCGGCAACCGCACGCACGCGGCGCGCGCGCTGGAGGTCAGCCATCGCGCGCTGCTCTACAAGCTCAAGGAATACGAGATCCGCGATTGATCGTCGGGAATCGATGGCCGCCGAGTCCCGACGGCCGCCGGCTTCGGCTGTGGTGGCCGGATCACTCGATCGACGCGGGCGAAGGGCTCGCGCCCCCACCGGCCGTGGCGGCGAGTGGATCCCGCTGGAGCTCGCGCACGGTCACCTCGAAGCGCTGCTGCGTGCGTCCGTCGTGACCATCGTCGACTTCGATTTCGAACGGGTGAGTTCCCACACTGGCCGCCGACGCCGTCCACACGACTTCCCCGAGCAGGGGATCGATCGTGGCGCCCTCGGGTCCGGCCAACAACCGGTAGCGGAGGTTGCGATCTCCATCGGGGTCGCGGGCCTCGACGACGTAACGGAAGACTCCCTCGGAGTTGACACCCACCGGCGTCGACACGATCTCGGGAGCCGAGTTGCCGACCCGAAGCGGTTCGCTGTCGAGCGGCGGGGTCTCGTCCTCTCCATCCGTCGCCCGGACGCGGACCAGGATCTCGTCACCGCGCTTCAATCCGTCTGTCGCCAGTCGCTCCCGTGCGGCCTTCTGGATCTCGCCGTTCACGCGCCAGGAATACCTGAAGTCGAGCGAGTCGCCGTCGGCATCGCGACCCTCGGCGACCGCAACCACCTCCTCCCCGACGCCCACGACGTCGCCGGGCACGAGGCGGACGCCGATCAGGCCCGGCGGGCGGTTGCCGACCCGGGCCGTTGCCGTCACCGGGTCGCTGCGCAACGAACCCCGCTCGGCGACGACGTTCGCTTCGATCGTCGCCCCCTTGCGCGCGGAATCCGGGACGACGATGCGGCTGCCGCGATCGGGCAGCCGCCGACCGTCGAGGGCCCACAGGTAGCGCAGCTCGACAGCACTCCCGCCTCCGGTGCTCGTCTCGGCGCGGGCCTGGACTTCGGCACCCGGCCGCGGCGACGCGGGCTCCAGCACGACGCGTACGACGCGCGGCGGCTCGGCCGCGGCCCCGGTCTCGACCTGCGCCGGTGCCGCCATCGATCGTCCCATCGGCGGAGCGGGCGCCTCGGAACCACAGGCCATCAACAGTCCCGTCGCCGCCAGACACGCGGTCGTGACGACGCCGATGCGCTTCCTCGCTAGCATCCTGATCCCCTCCCTCGGCGAACTCCGTCTCGCCTCAGCTACTGCGGCAGAGTGCCTGTGAGCTGAAGCCGCAGCAGCGGCCGTGGGCCCGCACTCTTCGCTTCGCCGGCTTCGTACCAGACGGCGGCTTCGTCGCTCGACGCACCCGCCGCGAGACTCGGCAGCTCCTCGAGCGACCGCGCCTTGCCGTGTTCGTCGGCAATCACGGTCGAACTCCGTACCGAATACTGCGCGCCGTCGATCGTCACGACGCCGAACGCCGCATCGACCGATTCCAGGTACGAGCTCCCGCGATCCTCCTGGGCTGCTGCCGGACTCCCGGCCAGCAGCAATGCGATCGCGAACGCACTCCAAACCGCTCTCGTTCCCCGCATGCTCGATCCTCCCGTGCCGCCGTGGCGGCACGCATCCTGTTCCGGAAGCCGGCACCTCGCCCGTCAGCGCTCGCGCCAGTACAGCTGGCCCGGCGCGCACGACTCGGAATCGGGCGCCTCGAGGTTGTTGATCACGCCGTCCTGCTGCGTCACGAAGACGCGGTTCCCGCCACTTCCACAGCCGCCGGGGCCGCCGCCGGGGCCGCCGCCGCCAGCGCCGCCACCGCCGGTGAGCCCCGGACCCACCGTGACGCGCGGGTCGGTCGGGAGCCCGGCTCCCAAGTCCAGGTAGCGCGACTCGGGATCCCCGAAGTCGGCCAGAGCGGGATTCGCCGATCCCCCCGAGCCTCCGGGACCGCCGCTCGCGAGATCAGTGCTCGTCGCGGTCGCGGTATCGAAGAAGAACCCCTGCCCGCAGTGGACCTTGAACACGTAGAGCCGGCCATTGCCGCTGGCGCTACACGGGTCGCTGACGCCCGAGGGCGTGAAGCTGGCCGCGATGACCCAGAACCCGAAGATGGTGCTCTCGGTCACGAACTTCTCGTCGTCGTCGACCCGGAAGAAGAAACCCGACTGCGAGGCCAGATTCGGACAGGTCGCCGAATCGCTGGTATCGAGAAGATCCTGCTCCGTCAGCGTCGGGATCGGCGTCGTGCGCCGATCGAAGATGTCCTCGTCCTTCACCGAGTAGTACCGGTTGTTCTCCGCCGTCGTCGACGTTTCGTGCGTCCGCTGGAGATTGGTCCTCTCGCCGGTCCCGAAGGCCAGCCAGAAGCGGTTCAGGGAGAAGGCGCCCGCCGGCGAGAAGAAGATGCTCTTGAAGTACGTCGTCCCGCCGACGGTCACGCCGAGCGGCGACGCCGGCGTGGCCTTGGCCTCGAAGAACTTCCGGAACTTGGTGTCGGGCTGCGCCGTGCTGCCGACACTGTTGATCGGATCGACGAGGAAGTTGTTGAATGCTGGGTCGTAGTCGAGGACCCACTTCCAGACGTTTCCGCCGAGGTCACCGATGTAGATCACGTCGGCATACCCGTCCAGATCAGTATCGAACACCGACGGCGTCGACGGCATCGCATACAGCATGTCCTGCTGGCCGTCCGTGGCACCCGGGGTGAACTTCTTCTCGCCGAGGACCTGGCCGGTTTTCAGATCGAGGATGTAGATCGCCCGGCCCGCCGTCGCGTTCGGATCGTAGTTGAGCGCGTCGTTGGGATCGCTGCGTCGGTCGTAGCCGCCGCTGACGATCGCCACCCAGCGCTCGTACGGCTGTCCGCCGATCTGGACGCGGACCTTGGTCATGACCGGCTGGCCCCACGTCTCCCCCATGAAGGCATGGACGGCTGCAGGATCGTCCTCGCGCGGGAACTCCCACAGATACCCGGGATAGCTGCCGGAGGACGGGTCCGAGATGTCGAGCGCGTAGTACGCGCGCCCGCCCTGGCGCAATCCGCCTGCGAGCACCGTGCGCCATTCACTGCCGTCGGCGGCTTTCACCGTCTGGGTCGGCGTCGAATGGAGCCACACGTCGGCCGCGGCCGGCGAGCCGTCGACACCGTAGTAGTCACGCGAGCCGGAGTCGATCGGCAGGAACCGAGCATTCTGGCGGACCGGCCACGGCATGAAGCCGAACACCTCTTCACCGGTGCCGCGGTCGTAGCCGGGCGTCGCCGGTGGGAGCGGCGTCGCCTGCCAGTCCCCGGCATGGAAGCCCTGCACGAATCCCGCGTTGGAGCCCGCGTAGATGATGTTGTCGCGGGTCGCGAAGGTGTCGCGGAACATGCGATACGAGTTCTCGTTGATGAACGATCGCGGCCGGCCGACCACCAGCGGATTCGAGTGGAAGATGTCGCCGAGCCGCGAGGCGCGGTCGACACAGCTGTTGCTGACGCCGGTTCCGAGCTCACAGCCGCGGACGTTCTCGATGATCGTGTCGGCCAGCTCTTCGACGGTGGTCGCGCCACTCCCCGGATAGGAAGAAATGTCCGCTGCGCTCAGATCGTCTGCGGCGGTCCCCGGGTCGCCGAGAGCCGTCGCGGTCAACGTGGAGTCGAACGGAACCTTTCCGGAACCCGGGAGCGATGTCGAGAGACTTCGGCTCGGACTCGTCGGGATCTCGTTGGCCGCGTCCCAGAACGGCACCGCACTCGGCGCGATCGAACCGCTCTTGCACTCGCCGGGCGGAGACGGGTTGAGCAGCGCACAGTTGCCGTTGGCATCGAGGATGTCGCCCGCTGGGTCGATCTGGAACAGCTTGAGCTGCCCTTCCCAGTACGGCGAATCCGACGGTACGAAGAGACTGGTGTAGATGTTGCCACCGTCCGCCGTCCGTGTGGCGGGGACGGTGGCGGCCGTGAAGGACTGCGACTTCTCGACGATGTCGGTGACCGTCGCAATCAGCGCCGCCGACAGTTCTTCCGGATTGTTGCTCGAGAAGAAGAGCCCCCCGCCCGCGGTGGCCGTATCGCGTAGGACATCGTCCGCATGGGGAGGCGTCGTGAAGCCGACCGTGTAGACGTCGATCGTCTGGTTGCCGTCGAGGTCGGGGCGGAAGTCCGTCTCGTGCATGAACCTGGCGATGTCGTCCAGGAAGCGCGTCGATTCCCAGGTGCCCAGCCACGGCGGATCCGGCAACCCGCCCGGGCCTTCGACCTGGCCATCGGGGTTGAAATCGCCGATCAGAGACATGAAGTTGTTGAAGCCCTGGGCCGTGGAACCCCCGTTCGACGAGTCGAAGTCGTCCTTGGTGGGCTCGCCGTCGGTGATGATCACGACGAAGTTCTTTTGGCAGGCGAACTGGACAGGATCCGGCGGGATCAGGGCGTTGTTGTTCGTGAAGTCTCCGAAGTTTCCGGTGGTGTTCGTCTGGTACGAATACTTCGGAAATGTGCCGCCGCCGACTCCGTTCGGACGATCCGCGGAGTTCCTGCTCATCAGGTAGGTGTAGGTCTGGAACAGCGTCTCGCCGAGCGGCGTCCAGCTGTCCGCCTCGAGCGCATCGATGGCGTTCGAGAAATGCTGGAGATGGGTCCTGGGCGGGGATCCGTTGAGGCTGTAGGGAGGCGTATCGAAGTCTTGGATCGGAACCAGCACGTAGCCGCCGTTGGGATCGTTGCTTCCACCCGGCAGCCGGAACTCGGCGAGGCCGAAGCGCACCTTGCCGGCCTGGTTGATGTTGCAGACGACCTCTCGCATCACGTCCTGTGCGGCGGAGACCCGCGCCCGCCGGAACCGAGAGAAGTTCGTAATTCCGAAATCGTTCTGCACACAGGCGGAATAGGTCCCGGTCGCCGTGAGGATCTCGTTTGCGAAGGCATCGGCGGCATCGCTGAAGTACCAGTTCAGGTAGCGGCCGGACCAGCGGGTATCGTTGTCCCCGCTCGCGTTCTGGACGACGGGATCCACGAAAACCGTGCGGATGTTTCCACAGCGGTTGTAGGTGCCGGGGCCGAAACGGGTATCCCCAGGGCCGGACGGGGCGTCCCCGTCCGCTTGATCGAGGAAATAGGTCCCATTGTTGTCCCAGAAGTTGCAACCCGCAGGCGTCGCGGCCGGATCGAAAGCCGGATGCCAGACGATATGGTTCATCGATCCCGAGTTATCGAGGATGACCACGACGTTCGGCGGAACCGAGACCGTGAAGAGATCGGTGTCATCCTGGGCGCGTCCAGCATTCGGGGTCGCGAGGAACGCGGCCAGGGCGGTAGCGGCCAGAAGGCTTCGTCGTCGGGGGGTCATGTCCTTCTCCCATCTCTTCGATCCGGGTCTCGCGATCGCCATCACTGTGCTCGCAGGTGGAACACTCGGAACCGGACTCCGCTCACTGGTATCCGGCGTCGAGTTCGCGCGTCGCGACCACTTCGAGTCGCGAGCGCGCACCGTCCGATGTCTGGCCGGCGACGCGAATCCGCCAGAGCGTGTTGATGCGCCGGCTCCCATTGAGTCGCTGGTCCCCGCCGCCGCCCAGGCTCGGCGCCCCGGCGTCGAGGAACTCGACACCCTGGGGCGCATCGGGATCCGCGTAGTAGGACGGGCGTCCCAGCGGGAACAGTGCGGGATCGCCGAGCAGCACGGCGTTGGGCTCATCGGGAAAGTCCACCGTCGCGGTATCCGTCCAGACATCGCGCAGCCGGTTCTTTGCGTCGGCGACGCCGGCCTCGGCGGCGTAGAACGCAACCCGCGATCGATTCTGGAAGCCCGCCACCTGCTGATCGCGCTGTACGGTGTCCAGGGCAGCGAGACCCAAGACGCTGAGCAGCACCAGGAGCAACACCGTGACGATGAGGGCGGAGCCCTCTTCGCGACGCGTTCGTCGACTCGTCATATCGCGGACCCCCGGAAGCCCACGTTCCGGACTCGGACCGTGGAGCTGTGAACGCGACGTCGGAACCCATCGGTGCCGCCCGGCGCGACGCGGTTCTCGGTCGTCTGGAACTGACCGGACGGATGTTCCCGATCCGCAGCGCGCGTCCGGGTCACGAGACTGATGTTGATTTCGCGCAGATCGCGGTTGTCCCACGCGTCGGACGTGTAGGTCGGCGCGCCGCCGTGTCCTCCGGGCAACTCTCCGCTCGCCAGTACCGGGTCGTCGATCGCCCCGTTCCGGTTGACGTCGTAGAAGAACGCCAGTTGCAAGTCCTCCACGCCGGTGGCGAGGAGTTGCCCGTTGCGGCGCAGGATCGGCTCGTCCCCGGTGGTGTCCACCTGGTACACGTGCGCCGGAACCAGGCGGAGGCTCGCGCCCGGCGAGGGCGCGATGGCGGTGAGGAAGTTCACCTGGACACTCGTCGCGCCTGGGACATCCTCGACGATCCCGCAGGCCGAACCGCGCGCCGGGTCATCGAGATCCACGAGGATCGCGCCCGCGCCGTCCACGAAGTCGGCATCCGGTGCCCCGCTCCCGTTCGTGTCGTAGAAGGGGGCGCCGTCGAGGACGACATCGTCGACCGTGAGCGTCTGCGAGCCCGTCGAAGCCCCATAGCTCCCGGAAGCCACCTCCGATCCGAGTGCGTTTCGCTCCTGACCGTCCGGATCGATCGCATCGGAGTCGGTGAACCAGACCATGTCCGGTTGGTTGGTTCGATCGAGCGCACACAGTGCGGCCGGCTCGGGCACCATGAACCCCGCCATCCGCGCGTCGCGTTCGAACAGCCACGCGACGGCCCGCAGGTTCTGCTGGGCCTCGATCACCTGGTCGGTAACGGTGTAGGCCTTGTTCTGGACGACGAAGCTCTGCATGACCGCCGTGACCACGATGGTGAGGATCGCCACCGCAATCATCACTTCGATCAGCGTGAAGCCAGCCTGGTTCCGGACCATTCGACGAAGCTCTGTGCGCATCACGACCCCACCGTTGGACGGTCGTCGTGACGAACCGTCGAAAGGACGAGCTGGCGACCGGGCCGATTCGGCTCGTCCCAGGTCACCTGGACATCGATGCTCTTGCGCGCCGCATCGAGGTCCCCGATACGCCAGCTCAGCGTGTACGTCATCTCGATCGCATCCCCGTCCGGCGTCTGCACCACGGTCGTCTCCGCAGAGGGCGCAGGAACGAAGGCACCGGCGGTGGCGGCCAGCTCCGGGGCCGCGAAGGCGATGCGCTGAAAGTTCTCGAGCTGCGAGTGGGCAATCACGGCGGCATCACTGCTGTGACGACCGCTCGAGCCGCCGCGCATCGCATAGAGCTGGGCGGCGGCGACACTCAACAACCCCACCGCGAGGATTCCGAGCGCAATCATCACCTCGAGCAGCGTGAAGCCACGGGCGCTGCGCCGCCGTCTTGCGTCGTTCAGTCGGTCCATTCGCCGGCTCCTGCTTCCCAGGCGTGGACGCGCACGCCGCCCAGCGCCGTCAGCACCACCGCGTAGTCACGGCGGCCGTTGGTGACGTACACGGCTCCGTTGCCGGAGCCGAACAAACCGGGGTTGCAAGCGGCGTCGAAGGACACCGGGATGCCGTCCGCGCCGAACATCACCCAGGTCACGGGAATGCCGTTGGGATCTTCGAAGGTCGCGCCCACCGCCGGCGCGACAGTGGTTCCGTCGCCGGGCGCACGCGTTCCGCCGGCGAGCGCAGTCCCCCAGTTGACGCCGACAGCGGCCGGCACGGTGAGTGTGGGCTCGCCGGGGTCGATGCGGCAGTTGGACGTGCCGGGCGCCCCGTCGTCGAGCACGATCGCAGGCCAGACGGCGCCGGTGCTCGGGTCGATTCCGAGCGGGGTCCCCGCGACGTCGCCGGCCGCGGGATTTCCCGGCGACAGGAATACGATGTGCGCATTGCCGCTTCGGATCGCTTCGGCCCGCGCCAACACGTAGGCGTCGGCGATCGATCGCGCGGCCCCCTTCACGCGCTGGTTGGCCATGATCTGCTGAAGCTGCGGGACGGCGATGGCCGCGAGAACCCCGGCGATGGCCACCACCACCATGATCTCGATCAGCGTCAGACCCGCCCGCCTGCGGCGGCTCGCAATCCTGTGCATTCGCTTCCTCACGACG
Source organism: uncultured Spirochaetales bacterium (assembly GCA_964403735.1). Lineage (GTDB taxonomy): Bacteria > Myxococcota_A > UBA9160 > UBA9160 > PR03 > CAADGG01. Next base: position 13,258 of record CAYOHN010000038.1, read on the forward strand.
GGACCTATGTGCAGGACTCGTGCCAGCGACCTGTCGATCGACAAGTGACCAGAATCGCTAGTCATTCTCTCGACCCTCCGCGGTGTCGCGCGACTCGGAAGCCCGCATCTTGCTGCGGACCTCGCAACTTCTTGCGCCCTCGCTTGGCGCCCCGGCGGCCGGCAACCGCATCGCGAACGCCGTGCGGAACCCCTCCGGCGGCGCCGTGACCTCGAGCGTGCCGCCCATCTCTTCGGCCAGCCGGAGCGAGTTCGAGAGCCCGAGTCCGGTGCCCTCGCCGGGCTCCTTGGTCGTGAAGAAGGGATCGAAGATCCGCTCGCGATCGCCTTCGGCGATGCCACAGCCGTCATCGGCGACGAGGCATTCGACGCCATCTGGCCGGCTCCGGGCTCGCGCGTCCGCCGGCGACGCCTCGGCCCGAACGGCGAGCGGCGCCGCACGCACGAGGATGCGCACCCGCGTGCCCCCGCTCGCGCGGACCGCGTCCGCAGCGTTGAGCGCGAGGTTGAGCAGGATCTGCGTCACGCGACCCGCGTCGCCGAGCGCCGGCGGCGGATCGCCCTTCGCCGCCACATCGATGTGCAGCGTCTCTGCGCGGGCTTGCGAGCGGAGCAGCGTCGCCGTCTCCTCGGCGATCGCCAGCAGATCGATGGGGCCGGACGGAGCGGCCGGACCCGGGCGCGCGAAGTCCAGAAGCTGGCGCAGGATGCGCCGGACGCGGTCTCCTTGTTGCGCGGCCCGTGCCAGATGCTCGCGGCTCGCAGGGGCGAGCCCCGGGTCGCGCCCGGCGAGATCGACGAAGGCCAGCAGCGCCCCCATCGGGTTGCCGACTTCGTGCGCCACGCCGGCCGCCAGGCGACCCACGGCCGCCAGGCGCTCGGCGCGGTCGAGACCCGCCCGCGTGTGACGCAGCTCGGCGTTGGCTCCGCGGAGTTCGACGACGGCCTTCTCGAGCGCCTCGGTCCGCCGCGCGAGCGCATCGCTCATCTCGTTGAACGCGGCGGCGACTTCGACCGCCTCGCGAGGACCGTCCTCGGGCACGCGCGCATCGAAGGCGCCTCCGGCGAGATCGCGTGCCGCGCCGGCGAGCCGGCGCAACGGCAGGACCAGCCGGCGCCGCAGGATCGACGCTCCGAAAGCGGTGAAGACCACGACGTCGAGGACGAGCAGCCCGGCGGCGAGTCCGAGCGGCAGCACGCGAAGTCGCAACGACGCGGACGCGGGGAGCCGCGCCACGACGACGGCGTCCGGACCGACCGGCGCGGCGAAGCGGATCGGGTGCCACGCCGCCCCTGGGCGCAGCAAAGGCTCGGCCCGTGTGCGCGCCTGTTGCGTCAGGCGAAGGGTCTCGTCGTCGATCTCGTCGCCGCCGCCCCAGGCTGCACGCGCGCTGCCGTCTCGGCGCACCTCCCACCACTGCGTGCCGGCAATGAGCGCGCGTTCCGGGGCCGGGGGCGCCTGGGCTTCGGCGAGGAGTCCGCGGCCGAGCAGGTCGCGCCAGCGCGTTTCGTGGCCGTGGAGCAGCGCCGCGGCGAGCAAGGTCGTCGCGGCGAGCATCACGAGCACCAGACTGAGGACGACTTCCGTCTGGAGCGTCGGCGCGGCACGGCGATGCGGCGCACGCGTGCGTCCAAGTCGCTGGCTGCGGTCCATGGCGCGACTCAGACGGGTTCGGACGGCTCGCCAGGCGCGTCGAGGCCGAGCTTCTCGAGCCGGTACCGGAACGAGCGGAACGAGATCCCGAGCAGATGGGCCGCGCGCTTCTTCACGCCGCCCGCACGTTGCAGCGCCTCGACCAGCAGCCCGCGCTCGTAGTCGGCGACCAGATTGTCGAGGTCCACCGAACCCTGGGGCAGCGCCGCGTTCGTCTTCTCGGCCGGAGGATCCAGCAGCGCGGGCGGCAGGGACTCGCGGTCGATCCACTCGCCGCGTGCCAGTGCGACGGCGCGCTCGATGACGTTTTCCAGCTCGCGCACGTTGCCCGGATAGGAATGTGCGCGCAGTCGCTCCATTGCTTCGTCCGAGACGCCGCGCACGGACTTGCCGAGTTCGCGTGTGTACTTCTCGACGAAGTGGTGAACGAGCAAAGGCAGGTCTTCCATCCGCTCGCGCAGCGGCGGCAGCGGAAGCTGGATCACGTTGAGCCGGTAGTAGAGATCCTCACGGAAGCGACCCGCGCTCACCTCGTCCTCGAGGCGCCGGTTGGTCGCCGCGAGGATGCGCACGTCGACGCGTCGGTCCGACGTGCCGCCGACCCGGCGGATGGTCTTTTCCTGGATCGCGCGCAGCAGCTTCACCTGCAGCGGCGGGGTCAGCTCGCCGACTTCGTCGAGGAACAGGGTTCCGAGATCCGCGAGCTCGAAGAGACCGGCTTTGTTGCCGACGGCGCCCGTGAAGGCCCCCGGGCGTGCACGTCCGCCCCGCCCAGATCCTCCGCCGAGATGACCTCCCCCG
>CAYOHN010000038.1:15721-18179 GCA_964403735.1 uncultured Spirochaetales bacterium
CCATTGCAAAGCCGTGGCGTCGCTGAGCGACAGGGCGCCCGTGAAGGCCCCCTTCACGTGTCCGAAGAGCTCGGACTCGAGCAGATTCTCCGGAATCGCGGCGCAGTTGAGCGCCACGAAGGACTTGTCCGCGCGGTCGCTCTCGGCGTGGATCGCGCGCGCCACCAGCTCCTTTCCGGTACCGCTCTCGCCGACGATCAACACGTTGGTCTTGGTCGCCGCGACCCGGCCGATCATCTCGTAGAGCTGCTGCATGCGCGGGCTGTTTCCCACCAACGGGCGCTGCTGGCGCTCGCTGCGCAGCTCGTGCCGGAGGCGCGCATTTTCTGCCGCGAGCAGCTTCTTCTCGAGCGCCTTTTTCACGACGAGCTTGATCTCGTCCACCTTGAACGGCTTGGTGATGTAGTCGTAAGCGCCTTCCTTCATCGCCGCGAGTGCCGTCTCCGTGGTGGCGAACGCCGTGATCATGATGACGACGATGTCCGGCTGCGCCTGGCGGAGCGCGCGGAGCAGATCGAGACCCGAGCGGTCCGGCATCTGGATATCGGAGATCACCAGATCGAAGTCGTCCGTATCGAGAGCGACCAGGGCTCCCTGGACGTCCCCCGCCGTGGCGACCTCGTAGCCCTCCTTGCGCAGCAGGATCTCGAGGAACTCCTGCATGCTGCGCTCGTCGTCGACGACGAGGATCCGCGGCTCGGCGCTCATCCGGCCTCCGCGCGGGGGAGTCGAATCCGGAACGACGTGCCGCGCCCGACGGCGCTCTCGACGGCGAGGTGTCCGCCGCTCCCCTCGACGATCCGGTGTACTGTCGCCAGGCCGAGCCCCGTCCCTTCCTTCTTCGTCGTGAAGAAGGGGTCGAAGATGTGGTCGAGGACGTCTTCGGGGATCCCGGTGCCGGTGTCCGCCACCTCGATCTCCACCCAGCGCGCCCCCCCTTCCGGCTCGCTTCGGTCGCCCGCTGCTTGCGCTTGAGGCGGTACCGGAGCCGCAGCAACGACGAGCGAGCCGCCCTGCGGCATCGCCTGCACGGCGTTGAGCAGCAGGTTCCAGAGCAGCTGCCGGAGCTGACTCTCGTCGACGCGGACGCGCAGCTTCGTGTCGATGTGCACCGACACGGAAACCGAGTCGGGGCGAACCGAGCCGAACATGTCCAGCACCTCGTCCACGACGGCTGCGAGTTCGACATGACCGGGACGACTCGGCGCGGGACGGGCGTAGTGGAGGAAGTCGGTGATCAGATCGTTCAGACGATCCGTCTCCCGGACGGCGATCCGGAACAGACGTCGCGTCTCGTCGTTCTCGAGTTCGTCGCCCAGCGCGCTCTCGAGGATCTGGATCGATCCGGAGATGGCAGCGAGCGGATTGCGGATCTCGTGCGCCAGGTGCGCCGACAACGCTCCGACGGCCGCCAATCGCTCCTGCCGGCGTAGCTCGGTCTCCATCTCGACCACCTTCGTCACGTCCTGGAAGATCACGACGTGTCCGGCGGGCTCGTCCTCCGCGGAGCGGAGCACGGAACCCGCGATTCCCAGGTGCAGGTCCTCGCCGGCGGCGTTGCGGAAGCGCAGCCTCAGCCGCGCACGATCCAGGCGACCCCCGTGCTCGATTCCACGACGCACGAACTCCGGTGCCTCCGGAATGACGTCGCCGAGCACCTGGCCCAGGACCTCTGCGACCGGAAGCCCCGTGATGCGCTCGGCTTCGGGGTTGAAGCTGGTGATGCAACCCTTCGAATCCGTCGTCAACAGCCCGCTGGTCAAGCTCTCGACGGTGCGCTCGTGGAGGCGCTGCAAGTGCCGTAGGGCGCGCGTGCGTTGGTCGAGTGCATCTCCGGCACGATCCCGCTCGTGCGAAAGGGCACTCGCGAGCAGCGCCACCAGGAGCAGCGCTCCTGCGTGCACGCCGAAGAGCGCCAGCTGGACCGGCGCGGCGCCGGCCGGAGAGCCGCCGTCGAGCACTCCCCAGTGCGCCAACACCAGCAACGAGCCATACGCCACTGCGGCCAGCGCACTCGCCGCGTAGGCACCTCGACGACCCAGGAGCAGCGCCGCAGATACGGTGATCGGGACGTACAGGAAGCCGAAGATCGACTCGACGCCGCCGGTGAAAGCCACCAGCGCCGTGACGATTCCGATGTCCGTCGCGATCTGCGCGGCGCCGAAGGCGCCGATTCGTCGGACCCGCCCGTGCAGCCCTGCGAAGATGATCGTTGTCAGGAACGCGAACGTGACCGTTGCGTAGAGGCCGCGCTCGGAAGACGACATCTCGTCTTCGCCGCTCTGCGTCGTGAACAGAACCGCGACGGCCAGGATGCCCAGGCACAGGGCCAGGCGACCGACCATCAGGTGGGCCAACCTGCGCTGCGACACGGTCCGCCGCGTCCCGGACACCCTACGCCCCTGCCATCGGTCGGCGTCGCTGCGGCCGGGGTCGTCGCTCCGGGTCGTCGCTGCGT
>CAYOHN010000039.1:0-17925 GCA_964403735.1 uncultured Spirochaetales bacterium
GCGAGCAGGAAGTCGAGCGCGGCGCTGTTGCCCTCGCCGACGCGCGACTCGAGCAATGCGATGGCGCCCGTCGGGTCGCTCTCGAGGAGCTGCAAGACCTCCGGCAGCACCTCGCGCTCGTCGACAGTGATCTCCGGCTCGGCGCCGGACAGGAAGCCGTAGCTGCCGAGGAAGTGCTTGCGCCACTCGGGATCCTGGAACACCGAGGTGCCATCCCAGGGCTGGTGCTGCGCCTGCGCTGGCGAGACGAGTCCGAGCGCGATCACCGCGAGTAGCGGCAGCGGGACGAGACGAACGAAGCAATTCTGGGTCATGGCGGGGTTCCCATCGGCTGTGGAGTTCATTGGATTTGGATCGGAATCGGCAGCCGCGCCGTGGCGGCCACCGCGCGCCCGTCGCGCAGGGCCGGCGTGAACCGCCAGCTCTTCACTGTGCGGGCGACGAAAGTCTCGAAGTCCGGGAGGTCGGACTCGTCGATTTGGAGATCCTCGACCTCGCCGGCCTCGTTGATCTCGAGCAGCAGCACGATGGTGCCGCTCGCGCGCTCCGCGAGGAGTCGGCGCGGGAAGGAGAGCGCGCTGCCGCCCACCGGGCGCGGCCGCGTCGTCGGCGGCTCGGCCGCGGCGAGCGCCTCGCTCGGGACCGGCTCCTCGGGTGCCTCCGCCTGCAGCGAGGCCGGCCGACCGGCGTCGTCGAAGAACTCCGGCCGCTCGCCGTCGCGCAGCGGGGAGCGCGCGAAGCGCTGCACGTGCAGATACGACGCGCCGGTCACCGGCGAGCGCATCTCGATCGCCACGAGGCCGCGCACCCGCGCGCGCTCGGCCGCCGCGTGCAGAACCTCGGGCGGACCCGCGAGATCCCAGGCGAGGCCCAGCTTGTGCTGCGAGTGCCGGTGAGGCCGATAGCCGGCCGCGCGCAGCCGCTCCTGGTCGGCCTCGCTGCGCGCCTTCGACGTCACCACGAGGCCCGCCAGGTCCGCCACGACGGCGGCCATCGCGCCCTCGAACGCAGCGCGCACAGTTGCGCCGTCCGTGCGCTCGGCGGCGCCGGAAACCGGAGCGATCAGCAGCAGGGCGACGAGCCAGCGAAACACCAAACAGGGTCTCCTCAGTTGATCTGGATCGGGATCGGGAGGCGCGCCTGGGCGTTGACCGGGCGCCCCTGCTGTGTCGGCGGCGTGAACTTCCAGCGTTTCACCTCGCCGGACACGAAGTCGTCGAAGGCCGGCAGCGTCGACGAGGCCACCTCCACGTCCATCACCTTGCCCTCGGAGCTCAGCTTCAGCATCAGCACGATCTTTCCGCTCACCTTGTTGCGCAGCAGGCGCGGCGGGAAGTTGAGCCCGGTGACGCCGATCGGGCGCGGCACCTGATCGAGGTTCGAGAAGTCCACGAACTCATCGCGCATCCGGTCCGAATCGATCGCGATGTTCGGCAGCGCGAAGTCTCCCATCAGCGAGCCGCCCGTGCCGGGATTGAGCGCGATCTCGAGCTGATCGAGCGAAAGCTCGGGCATCTCCTCCTCGAGCTCCGGCGGCGGCTCCTCCTCCGGCGGCGGCGGCTCGATCTCCACCTCCTCGATCTCCGGCGCCTCGAACGCCATCACCGTCTCTTCGTAGCGATCCTCCGACGTGCGGACCTTCCCGAGCATCTGCGTCAGCGCCATCAACAGGAACAGGCCCAGCGCGGCCGCGAGACCGATCGCGAGACTCAGGCGAAGCTCACCGCGGGCTTCGGGAAGCTGGAAGGTCCGCTTCGGCATCGCCCGCCCTAGTCCTTCCGCGTCGAGATGCTGATCTTCTCGGCGCCGGCGCTCTTCACCTCGCTCCAGACGTCCGAGAAGACCCCGTGATCGGAGACGGCGTCGGCCTGGATGATCACGGGCAGGCTTTCCTCGTTGAGGAGCTGCCGGACGCGCGCGCCGACGCCGGCGATCCCGACGTCCTTGCCGCCGTAGAGCACGCGGTTGTCGGCCGAGATCGCGATCAGGATGCTGTTCTTCTCGAGATCCTCGTCGATCGTCGCGTCCGGGCGGATCACTTCGATCCCGGGCTCCTCCACGAACACCGTCGTCACGATGAAGAAGATCAGCAGGATGAAGATCGCATCGATCATCGGCGACAGGTCGAGCGAGACGCTCTCGTCCGGCTCGCTGAGGATGCTTCTGCGGGGCATGGGGGCTCTCGTTCGGCTCGCCCGCCGCGGTGCGGCGGGCGCGTCAGTTGACGGTGCTGAAGCTCAGCATGTCGGCGCCGCCGCGACGGGCGGCGTCCCAGACGCCGACGAAGATGCCGTGGTCGGAACTCTCGTGGGCGCGGATCACGACGGGGGTGTCGGGATCCGCGAGCGCAGACTGGACGCGGCCGGCGACGTCTCCGACCCGAACCTCCTCGTCCTGTACGAAGACCTTGTTGTCGGCCGTGATGCGCACCACCAGGGTCTCGCTCTCTTCGTCGGTTTGCGCTGCCGCCGCGTCGGGCTTGCTGGCCTGCAAGCCTTTCTCCTCCACGAACACCGTCGCGACGATGAAGAAGATCAGCAGGATGAAGATGCAGTCGATCATCGGGGAGAGATCGACCTTGGTCTCCTCGTCGTCGTGGACGATGCTGCGCCGGGCCATCGCTCGCTCCGCTCTCTATTCGAACTTGAGCTGACTCAGCGTCAGGCTCTCGAGCCGCGCGATGCGGGCCTCGAGCCGGTGGCGCTGGCGCTGGATGATCATCACCAGAAAGAGTCCCGGAAGGGCGATCGTGAGTCCCGTCTGCGTGGTGACCAGCGCCTCCGAGATGCCGGAGGCGATCACACTCGCGGATTCGGTGCCGGCGCTGGTGGCGAGGCCATAGAAGGTCTGGAGCATACCCATCACGGTGCCGAGCAGCCCGAGCAGCGGCGCCGCAGCCACCAGCGTCGTGACGAAGCGCGTGCGGCGCTCGATCAGCGCGAGCAGTGCGGCGCGCACCTCGTCGAAGCGGTTGCGCACCTGCCTCGCGGACGAAACGTCGGCCTGCGTGTACTGGATCACCTCGCCGACGCGGCCCTCCGCCTTCTCCGGGTTGCGGACCCAGTCCCACCACTGCATCTGGGTCGATTCGTCGAGCCGGGTGCGGCGCACGTAGAGCAGGAGCTGGACGGCCTGCGCGTAGAGCAGCACCGCGAGCAGGAAGAGCGGGATCATCACCCACCCGCCGCTCTGCCAGATCTGCCAGATGCGTTCCGTCACGCTTCGGGGCCCCCCTTGCGCCGCGCGCGTCAGTTCTCGGCCGGCACGCGGCGAAACGCGGCCACGCCATTCACGAACGCCACCGAGAGCTGCTCGAGAACGCCGAGCTTGTGCTTCGCCATGCGCGAGAGCGCGCCGTGCACGATCAGCGCCGGAATCGCCACGATGAGGCCCGCAGCCGTCGTGACCAGCGCCTCGGAGATGCCCGAGGAGAGGCTGCGCGCGTCGCCGGTGCCGAAGATGGTGATCAGCTCGAAGGTCTTGATCATGCCGGTCACGGTGCCGAGCAGTCCGAGCAGCGGCGCCGCGGCCGCGACGATCGCGAGGAACGGCAGGAAGCGCTCGAGCGTCGGCCGCACCTCGAGGATCTTCTCGAAGAGCAGTTCCTCGAGCACGCCGCGCTTCTCCCCGGCGTGCTCGACGCCGGTGCTGAGGATCTCGCCCGCCACGCCGCGCACCTGCTGCGCCTGGCGCCGCGCGCCCTCGGCGTCGCCGCGCGCGAGGTCTCCGAGGATGCCGTCGAGCCGCTCCGGATCCGCCACCTCGAAGCGCACGATCTCCAGGATCTTGAAGATCGCGAGTCCGAGCGCGGAGAGCCCGAGCAGCACGATCACCATGCCCACCGGGCCGCCGTCGGACAGGTACTGGCGCAGCGTCTTGCGCGCCTGCTCGGTCTTCAGCGCCTTGCCGAGCGTGGGATCGAGCGGCAGCGCCCCGGCCCCCTCGCTGGCGAGAGACGCGAGTCCGGCCGTGAGGCCGCCCGGCAGCGACACGACCACCGGATCGGCGGCATTGAGCTGGCTCTCGACGAGGCCGCTCAGCGCGCCGTCCGCGCTGGTGAAGAACACCGTCGGTCCGAACGCGATGAACTGGCCGTCCACCAGCACGCCGTCCGGCGAAAGCGCCGAGCCCGGGAACACCGTGCCGCCGAGCCGCTCGCGCACGCGCCCGAGCGCCGCGGTCACCACCGCGAGCTGCACGTCGCGCTTCTCCTCGGCTTCCAGGTTGGCGTTGTTCATCGCGAGCTTCGCGTCGCCCGTGCGCTCCTGGTAGAGCGGCAGCTCACTGATGTGCAGACGACCCTCGAAGTCCCGCACGAACTCCTCGAGTCGGCTCGCGACGAACCCCTCCTGCTCCTTCAGCGATTCCACCTGCTGGCGCAGCGACCCGAGATCGAGGGTGCGGCTGTCGCGCACCTTCAGCAGCTCGGCCTGCTGCTGGCGCAACGTCAACACCTGCTCCTCGAGCTCCGAGACCGAGCGCGACAGGGGAATCTTGTCCTTCGCGATGCGCTCGCGCACCGCACCGAGTTCCGCGAGCGATTTGGTGAGCCGCTGATCGACGTCCTTGCCGACGCCGTCGAAGGACTGGGCAGACGCCGGTCCGGCGAACGCGAGGACGAGCAGCGCGAGCAGCGCGGTCCGCGCGCGCGCGGCGAGGTGCAGTCGCGTGCCGATCCGAACGCCGTTCGCGGAAACGATCGCAGATTGTCGGGAATGGCTGTGCATCGGAGCAGGGTCCTCGGCGCTGTCGGTCACTGGATCGCGACCGGGATCGTGACGAAGTCGATGACGTCCACGTTGCCTTCGTAAATGTCGAGCAGCCGCGCGGCGTCGGCCGCGAAGCCGGGCTCTTCGGCGAACTCCCAGCCCGCCTCACCGGGGCGCCCCACGCCGGCGTGCTGCTCCTGCCCGTCGACGTAGACGGCCTGGCCGAGCCCCCAGTAGAGCGTTCGCACCTGGACCTTCTGCTCGCCTTCGAGCGCGCGCGTCTCGCCCACCAGCGTCGCCGTGCTGTCGAACTTCTCGGCCTGCGCGAGGATGCCGAGCACGTTGATGAGGCGCTGGCCGAGCGGCGCGGTGCTGGTGTCCGGATCGTCCGGAATCTGCACCAGCAGCGGCTCGAGCTTCTCCTGCAGCGGACTGGGGAAGCGCTCCACCAGCGCGAGCACGTCCGTCTCGAGGTTGCGGATGCGCTCCGCCAGCACGCCGCGCGCGCGCTGCAGGGCGCCGCGCTCGAGCAGCAGCTCGCGGCGCTCGTCGTCGGCGGCGGTGGTGGTTTCCTCGAGGTCGGCGATGCTCTTTTCGAGGCTCTCCTTCTGCTGCCGCAGCAGATCGCGCGTGGACTCGAGGGACTCGCGGTCGGCCTCCCAATCGGCCTTCTCCTCGGAGATCAGTTTCTGGGTCTCCACCCACTTGGTCATGCGCGTGCGAAACGCATCCACCTCGCCATGGCCGGGCTGCGCCGAGGCGCCGGCCGCGAGCAGCACCGCGGCGAGAGCCGGCGCGGCGATTGCGATCGCGCGCTGGACGGGGAGAGGGGACAAAGGGGTTCCTCCGGATCCGCAGAAGGCGAGAGCGGAAAGGGGGTTGCGGGCAGAACTCCGAGCGCGCCAAACCTTGGAGCAGCAAACTTGGAGCAGAAAACCTGGAGCGGAAAGTTGGAGCGAACGGCACGAAACGTCTGCGGCAGCGAGGCCGCAACTTCCGTTCTTTTGACGGCGACGAAAGATACCGGGAGGCGTTCCGGGCTCGGTGTCCGTTCTATGACGTTTCGATGTCGAATCGTTCAGAGGGACGGCATCCGAAGGCGCGAAGGAGAGCCACCGCGCCGGCGACGCGCGCCGCATCGCTCCTCTGGAAGCCGACCTCGTTGGCTCGGCCAGCGCTCGCAGCCCTCGAAGCTCCCGCGCTCTCCCTCCGGCGCGCATTCTTCTCGATTCCGTCACGGATCTTCACCGATTCGAAACGGCAGCTTGCGCGCGAGCGGCCATCTTCCTGCGCCTGTCGGATTCGGCGCCGCGCTGGTGGCGCTGGTTCCGGAATCGGGTGGAGGGAGTCCCGCCGTGTCGCGTCTCGCCGTGCCGATCACTGCGCTCGCCGCATCCGCTGCGGTGGCCCTGCTGGCAGGCTGCGCGGGTCCGGGAGGACCGGGCGGCGACACGGATGCCACGCAAGCGCCGGCCGGCTACGCCGGCTCGCTGCGTTTCCAGCCCGATCCCGCCGAGCTGCCCGAGACGGCGCTCGGCTGCGTGCGCAGCCTCGTGCTCGAGCTGCGCAACGAGAGCCCGGACCTCGGCATGACGATCGAGCGCGCCGAGCTCTCCGATCCCGCGCTGGACCTGGTGGCGCCGCTCCCGCTCACGCTGGCTCCCGGCGGCGCGGAGTTTGCGGATCTGCACTTCCGGCCGCGCGCGGCGGGCACGCTCACCGCCGCCGTCTCCTTCTGGACCGACGACGGCGCCGGCCAGGCCGCCGAGCTGGCGGTGGCTGCTCTCGCCGTCGAGCCGCCGCCCCCGCCCGCCGATCCCGGCCCGCTGGACCTCGTGCTGGTGGTCGACGTCTCCACCACCATGGACGGCCTCACGCGTCTGCGCGCAGCCCTGCCCGCCTGGCTGGAGAGCGCGGACGCGGCCGGCGTCGATCTGCGCGTAGGACTCGTGACCTTCGTCAACGACATCGCCGTGCACGGCGACGGCGCCTTCCTCCCGCGCGCGAGCCTGCTCGGCGAACTCGGCTCGCAGCTCGATCCGGAGACCGGCGGTCCGAACCTCGCGCTGCCCCGCCACCAGATGAACTTCGACTTCCCGGAGAACAGCCTCGGCGCGCTCTCGCGCGCCGCCCGCGCCTTCGCGTTCCGACCCGAGGCGCGCCGCGCGCTGCTGCTGGTCACCGACGCCGGCTTCCTCGAACCGCCGGCGGTGTACAGCGACGGCACGCCGGCCACCGTCTCGTACGCGGCCCTGCGCCGCACGCTCGACGAGCGCGGGCTCGCGCTCCACGCGCTGCTGGACGGCCGCGCCGGACGGGGCTTCTCCGCGCACTACGACGGCACCCCGCCGCTCGTTCGCCACACCAGCGGCCACTGGCTCGAGCTGCGCGAGGCCGCCCGCGACGAGAGCGCCCTGCCCAGCTTCCTCACCCACCTCGCGCTCGGCCGTTCCTGCAACTGACGGTCGGCGCGCGGGCGGCGAACCCGATCCTGTCGACGAAGCCGAATCCCATCGGCGAACCGAGGAGAAACGAGATGCACACCATCCCCCACCCCCGCGCGACTCGGAGTACCGCCGCGCTACTGGCCCTTGCGCTCACGCTCGGAGCCTGCGCCAGCGTGCCCGGTCTCGGTTTCGGCGCCTCGCGACTGCGCGAGAAGGCCGACGTCGCGATCGAGGCCCGGGACTACGAAACCGCCTACGACCACCTCGCCGAGCTCCACCGGCGCTACCCGAAGAGCTCCGAGAACGAGGAGGCGTTTCTGCTGGCCGCAGCGCTCCTCCAGCGGCTCTACGCGCAGAACCGCTACGCGAAGCCCGCCACCCGCTGGACCACCAGCGAGCCCGAGTTCCTGTTCGGCTGGCTCGCGACGCAGGCGGCCGACGACTACCCGGACGCCGCCGTGCGCCAGCTCTTCCTCGGGATGAACTACGGCTTCTTCCGGCGCTTCGAGGCCTACGCCAAGGACGTGCCGGCGCTCGCGCAGTGGCAGATCGAGGCGGAGGAGGACAACGGCATCATCGAGATCGTCCGCTCCGGCGCCGCTGCCGAGGCGGACGCCGGATCCGGCGAGTGAGCAAGCGCGGAAGCGGCGAGCTTCGGGTGCAGCCGGCCGGCGCGTCCGCCTACTCCGGCGCAGAGTCTTCCGGCGCCGCGCCGGCGCCGGGCGACGCCGAGGCCTCGCCGTCCGACCCGGCCACCGCGCTCGGCTCGGGGAAATGGCGCTCGATCGCGGCCGCGAGCCGATCGGCGCTGTCCTCGCCGAGTGTCGTGGCCTCGAGCAGCCGGCCGTCGCGCGTCATGAGCAGCGCTGCGGGCGCCGAGAGATCATCCGGAAGCAGCGTCTTCGCGTAGGGCTCGGCCAGATGGTCCGGCAGGAACGGGGCGGGCCAGCCGAACTCGCGCAGCCGGTCGCGCAGCGCGAGATCGGCGCCGAAGCCCTCCGGGAACAGGACCGTGAGGACGCCGTTCCGGTGTTGGAGCGGCGCCAGCGCCTTCGCGAGCGCCGGGAACTCTTCGGCGCTCGGATCGACGGAGACCGCGAGATACCCCGCGGCTTCGTTCACCTCTGTGAACGTCAGATAGCCGAGCTCGGGGGCGTCGAGATCGACCAGCCGGGGTCCGAGCGTCAGCACCAGGTTCGGCGCGGTCTTCTCGAGCTCCCCGCGTCGGACCCGGTTGGCGCGCTCGACCACGTCCGTCGCCTCGACCGGGACCGCGAAGCGGCCGTCGCGACCGAAGTCGATGCGCACCGTGCCCGCGGGCTCGACGCGGATCAGCACGCCCGTCGTCCCGATCGGCAGCGACGCCTCGCGGCCGGGCGGCGTCCACGCGCGCACGAGCCCTCCCCGGCGCGGCCAGAAGCGGTCAGTCGCGAGCAGCGTCTCGGCGGTCACGATGGCCGCGGCGGGATCCGCGGGCTCGTAGGCTGGAAGCTCCGCCGCCACGGGATCCTGCGCCCGCGCCGGGAGCGCGCCGGACGCGGTCCCGAGCGCCAGCAGCGCGGCGAGCCGGAGCGCGCGGAGCCAGCGGACACGGGACTTCCGGGACGAGGCGAAGCGCCACTCCACGCGCGCAGCCCGTCAGGATCGACTGGGGCGCCGGCGGCGCCGCCAGCCCAGCAGCCCGAGCGCCGAGAGCGCCATGGCCGAAGCGCCGGTGGCCGGCTCGGGCACGAAGATCGCGACGTTGTCGATGCTCGGACGCGAGTTCGAAACCGGATCGAAACTGAGGCGCACGCACACGGTGTCCGCCGGGCCCGGCCCGAGTGCGACGTCGAAGACCTCCTCCAGCGGGGTCAAGATGGCCTCCCCGACTGCAACGTAGCCAGAGCACGACGGTGCGAACTCGATCCCGACGGCGGAGTTGCCCGGTTCCTCCCCGCCGCTCAGCACCCCGGTAGTGCCGCCGAAGCTCATGCTCCAGTTCGTCCCGGAGATGTCTGCGGTACTCACATCCGCCCGGAATACGATGCTGACCGGCCCCACCGCCGTCATGACCGCAGGCCTTTGGATCAGCTGCCCTTGGAACTCCAGAACAAGCGAGTTGTCGAACTCCCCGGTCCCGAACGGGACGCCCGCGGTTTTGTTGGCCAGTAGCGACCCCTGAAACGGGACCGTAGACGGCTCGAGAGGATCGGTTCCGTCCAGGTTCGGCACGAGCGCGGTGGAGCCGAACGAGCCGTCCAAGAAGAGCGTACCGAACTGCTCGGAGATGAAGACGCCGCCCGGATCCATCAGCGCATTGGGCAGCGACGTGTACTGCGCCGGCCGCCGCGTCGAAGGAGTGAAGAGAACGTCGTCGATGATGAGGAAGGATTCGAACCACTCCGAGAAGTCCCAGGCGGCCACCATCTCCGACCGCTCCGAGACCACTCCCACCTGGCCCCAGGCCGGCGGCGCCAGCCACGACGAACCGACCAACGCGAGTGACGCGACGAGGCGCGCGAAGCGCCCGACAAGACGTGTCATCCGTTCTCCCTTCTCTTGATCGTGTCGAGAACACGAGTAGTCGAAGCTGCGTCCGAAGCGTCAGGCCGCACGCACCACAATCCCTCGTTATGGTTCGTGAGGCTCTCGCTTCGGCAGCGGGATCGCCACTCGGAAATCATGTCGTTTTGGTTCCGTTCTCGTGAAGAGGACGCGGACCGGTGGCTGCCCGACACGGTGCGGCTGCTCTCGTGCCGAGCGACAGAGGCCCCCGACGACGGGGCCAGCGGAATGTCTTGCTCCGGCGCCGCTTCTAGCCGAACTCGACGGGAAACAGAGCGCCCAGAGGCGAAGGGGAGCCGCCATCCGGATGGATGACGGCTCCCGATTCGAGCCGAGTCTGGTACGGACCTCGATCAGGCCTGGCGGCGGCCAGCAGCCATCAGACCGGCGAGCCCCGTCATGAGCAGCAGAGCGGTGCCCGGCTCGGGGATCACGGTCACGTTCGCGAGGAATGCGACGTTATCGATGACCGGCGACAAGGCGCCTGGACCCCCTTCGCCCAGGTTCTGGAAGCGAAACCGCGTGAAGATCTCCGGGGTGACGAGATCGCCCAGCGGCACGGTGAACTCCTCCGCGAGCTCCGTGAGCGTCACGGTCGTCAACGGATTGTAGTTCTGACCGTCCTCCGAAACCTCGATCAAGAGGTCGAAGCTCCCCTGTCCGGCCGACTGCTGTACGCCCGCGAAGTTGAGGAACCACTCCTCCGCCTGGAGAAGCGGATTCGACGCTACGCTGGAGCGGAAGGCGAGATCGATATCTCCGAACCCGCCGAAGATTGCGAGTGCGTTCGGTGCGAGTGTTTCGAACTGCCCAGCAGCCCCGAGGCCGAGGAGGTTGTCGAAATCGCCGACCCCGAAGTCGACTCCGAAGCTATTGAAGATCGCACTCCCGACAGCAATCCCTGGCTGGAGGCTGCTGAGAGTCGGTTGGACCCCTCCGTTCAAATCGAAGTCGACGATGATCTCCGTCGAACCGAACTCGCCGTTCATGAAGAAAGTTCCGAAATCTTCCGTGATGAGGACACCGTTGAAATCGGCGCCCACGCCCTCGAACCCGGTGTATTGGCCAGGACGTCGGGTAGCACCCGTTCCATCCATGCCGTTCACGACCAGGAACTGATCCTGGTACTCCGAGAAGTCGAAAGCCGTGACCAGGGTGTTCGGAACGGCCAGCGCAGGGCTAGACCAGAGGAGGGCGGCGATTGCCGCCAGCATGAGAGAAGATCGTTTCATGGTGTCGTTTCCTTTTTGATTTGTTTCAGCAGGAGTAAGATGATCGATCGAAGATGCGCGGAGAGAGGGGGCGGGGCCGGCATTCCACGGGAGCGCCGACGCCGCCCCCCCCCGGAGTCAGGGAATCCGCAACCCGCTCACTCGAGGAGCACGACTCCCGGGTTGTTGAGGACCGTCCAGTTGTCCGTCCAGAGTGGGACATTGGTCGAGGTCGAGAAGGCGCCCCGGAAGGTGGCGGTTCCGTCGAGGCCTCGACCCTGAGGCCCAACGCAGCCGCCTACACCCGAGAACCCTTGCGCACGCGGGTTGATCGGCGCAGTCTTCAGCGCCGTCGCCAGCTTGCCGGCCGCATTCCCCGTCGGGTCGAAGGTCGTGTCCTCGTTGCGCAGGAAGGCCGTGCTGGCAATGCTCAGGACGTTGTTGCCGCCGGCACCACCGCCGAGATTCGCGTTCAGATCGTTGCCAGCAGTGATCACCGCCGTCTCGAGCGCACCGAGCGCGGCCGAGTCGTCGAGCGTCGAGCACACGACCTCGATGAGCCCATTGACCGCGTTGACCTCGGCGTCGAACCCGGGCGCGCCCAGGCCGAGTCCGGGCTCGACCTCGATCGCTTTCTTGGTTCCGGTGTTCACGACGACGCTGTTGAAGACGGCGCCGGCGAAGCCGTTGCGGAAGTAGAGGCCTTCGTTGGCGCTAGCCGGAGAAGTCGGCACGAAGTCCGCACCCGCATCCGGCGTCGAACCGATGATCGTCAGGTTGTACAGCGCCGGGTTCGAGAGCGGCCACGGGGTCGGGTCGACGATGGTATCAAGAACATCGACTCGGATGTTGACATCGTCCTGCTTCGCCACGGCATCGGGCCGGAAGTTGTCGCCGTCGCACTCGCAGGCCTTGTCGCCGGACTTGGAGCCGAAGCTCCCACCGTCGTTCTCGTTGAAGAACGACTGGATGCCGAACAGGAACTGGTTGACGCCGGTATAGCCCTCGTCGAGATCGAACGAGTCGTCGCCGATGTAGTGCGTGAACAGGTTCCGGCCGGCAACCGTGCCGCCGAACCACTCGACGCCGTCGTCGAAGTTCGCGTAGACCTCCACGTTCTCGACCACCGTGCCGTCACCGACGGCGCCGAGGCTGAGACCGTTCAGCTCGTTGCCCTCGCCGATCTCGTCCCCGGCGTGCCGGATCGACACGAAGCGGATGATTCCCGAGTTGTCGTGCGGAAGCACGCCGCCGTAGGTCGCCAGATCCGGACCGAAGCCCGGGAAGGTGAGGCCTTCGACGGTGGTCTTGCCGTAGCCGACGCCGATCCGATTCGCGTTGTTCGTCGGCGCGTTGCCGAGGACCACGAGACCGCCCCAGAGCGCCAGATTCGATTCACCGGCAGTGTTGAGCGGGGCGAGCGGAGCCGTGCGAGGCGTATCGTCGAGGAAGTCGTCGCCGCATGAATACTGCGACTCGAACGTCCCCACATCGGGAATGACCGAGGTGTCGGCAACGCCGTTGGTGTCGTTGTCAATGGCCGCCGTGGTCATGATGATCGGAGCGGACGCCGTGCCTTGCGCCACGAGCCGGCCCGTCTGCGTCACGATGAGGGTACCGGGAGTGCCCTCGGTCTCGCCCTCCACGACCGGACCCGAGCGGGGCTGGCCGCGAACGATCGTACCCGCGGTGATCGATAGAGTGGCGCCATCCTTGACGAAGATCGGCCCTTGGAGAACGAACGTGCCGCCGTTCCAGAGAGTGTCGGTCACGATTTCTTCGGTGTCCCAGATCGTGACGTCCCCGTCGGGGGCGGGACATACGGTCTGCGCCTGTGCGCTGCCGGCCACTGCGACCAGCGCGAGCGTCAGGCTTGCGATTGCGATGCGTTTCATGGATTTCCTTCTCTCGGTTGTTTGGGGTGCGAGTCCTGCCCGACTCCCTCCTCGGGCTTCGGACGCGTCGCATCATGAGGGATGCGTGTGGCCAATGGGCCGCAATCGAGTGACATCTCGGCAGAGGCTTCGGTAAGACGTTCTCGAATCGGGACGTCAGGAAGATTCTGCCCCGACGGCTCGTCCTCTCGGCAGCTCGACAGCGCGGCGTTCGCTCGGTGAGGCCTTCGGCGGCGAATCCAGGTTCGTCGCCGTCCCCCTCGTACCGGTCGTGGCGGAGCGCGCAGCGTGGTGGCGCGCTTCCAGGAAACGTCACGCACTTCACCGAGCCGCAACGATTCCGGCCTCAGAACTCGTAGCGGTACGAGAGCGAGAACGAAAAGTCCCGGCCGATCTTGAACTTGCGCTCGGAGATCTCCTGCTTCGTCTGGTCCGGATCGAAGATGATCCCGCGGGAGCTGTTGGTGAGGTTCTTGATGCTGGTCTTGAAGGTGAACTCGCCGGGCAGGGACGCGAGGCGGAAGCGCTGGCTCGCGATGAAATCGAGCTGGTCGAAGGAATCCGAGAAGCGGTCGATCGTGAAGGCGGAAACGCGACCGTCCGGGTCGAGGTTCGCGCTGCCGGCCGCTTGGAGGATGTCGCTGATCGCGAAGAACGCGAGCGTCACGCGGGTCCCCCACTCCGGCTGGTCGAACGAAACATCCGCGTTTGCGATCCACTCCGGCTGCCCGAAGAGACGGCGCTTCGGCTTCAGCCGAGAGAAGCGCAGCGGATCGCCGTCCGCGACCCCGAAGAAGGTCTCCGAGCGGGCCAGCTCGGCCTCCGTGCGCTCCACCTCGGCGTCTATGTAGCTGAAGTTCCCGCCGACCGAGAGGTACTGGAGGAAGTCCAGGCCGAGGAAGCCCAGATTCTTGCGAGCCTCGGCCTCGATGCCGCGGATCTTGCCCGGATTCGGGTTGTTGAAGAAGGTCCGGAACAGCGCGGTCGAGCTGCCCTCGAAGTTGCTGGGATCGCGGACCACGATGCTCTCGATCGGATCTTCGATTTCCTTGTAGAACAGACTCACGGCGACGAGATCCCCGAAGCTTCCCCAGGCGTACTCCGCCCGCACGTCGAAGCTCTCGACGTCCGAGAGCTGGAGCTGGGGGTTGCCGACGATGCGATCGTCCGAGCCGGGCTCGACCGAGACGAAATAGCCGAGCTCGCGGAACGACGGGCGCGCCACCGTCTTCGAGTACGCGCCGCGCAGCACCAACCCCTCGATCGGCCGCAGCGCGAAGCCGAAGCTCGGCAGCACCTTCTTCTCGTCGATGGTGCCGTTCACGAGCGACTCGATGTCCTCTCGGGTCAGCAGGTCCACGATGCCGGTCTCCGGATCGATCGGAACCTCGATCCCGAGGATCTCGTCGTTGAACGCGGTTCCCGGGGGCGCATTGGGCCGCTCGAAGGAGCGGTTCGGATTGTCCCGCCGGTCGAAGAGTAGGAACGAGGACGGGAAGATCACCGGCGCGCCGTCGCCCGGGATCGTCGAACCTGTGAAGGGATCGTTCAGCGACTCGATGAAGATGTCCTCGACCCGGACGCCGGCGAGCAGATCCAGCTTCTCGAAGAGCGTGGTCTTCGAGCCGACGCTCCAGGCCGTGATCTCGCGTTTCGCCTCGTTGGTGCTGTTCCGGACGTTCCCGCCGGTCTCCTCCACGAAGCGCTGCCCGAGCTCCTCGGGCGTATCCGCCAACAACGCGAACTGGGTCCCGCCGTCGACGTTGACCCCTTCGCGGAAGCTCGATTCGACGGTCCGGTCCGCATCCTCGAACCAGCCGCCCGCGCTCAGCGTCACGCGAACCCGCTCCCCCGCATCGAGCTCGTACTCGGCGTCGATCCGGCCGAAGCGCTGGGTCTCCTCGATGGAGTTCGAGCTCTCGAAGAAGTCCGTGTTGGCTGCGAACTGTCCGGGGACATCATCGACCGAGACCGGGAACTCGGTCGGGATCTCGTCCGGATCGTCCGGCTCGACGAAGAAGCGCAGGCCGAGCGAGGTCTCCTGCTGGGTGGTCTCGGCCCGGTTGGCCGCCCACGAGAGCTGGAGACCGTCCAGGAGATCGATCTCGTGCTCGCCGTTGACCTGGTAGACCGTGAGATCGCGCTCTCGCAAGAAGGAGCGACTCTCGAGGAAACTCGTGAAGAAGAGCGGTCCGTCTTCCGGAAAATCGAGGGGCCCCGGGCGGACTGAGCGCGCGATCCAGGAGCTGAGCGTGGCGAAACCTTCGAAAAATTCCGGGCGGATCGAGAATCCGGCGCGTTGCCTCTCAGCGAGCGGTTCGTAGTCGAAGCCCGGAATGAATCCGTTCTCGCGGAGCTGGACCGTCTCGTCCTGCTTGTCCGTGTAGAAGAACGACGAGTCGATGCGGTGCTTGCCGGCTTCGTCGAGATCGAATCCGAAGCCGGCGTAGCCGGTGTCCTGCTGCGAGCGCTGGCTCTCGGTGAGATCGAAGCGGCCGCCGCTGAGGCTCAGTTCGCCGAGGGCCAGCCCGCCGCTCTTTTCGAATCGACCGGGACTCGGGCGGCGTTCAAACACCGAACGCTCCGGCTCCCGGGCCTCCTGGAACCCCTCCGCCGTGCGGAAGTCCACCTCGTAGTTGAAGAGGCCCTTGAAGCGAAGCTCGCGGCCGAAGAGTTCCGTGCGGCCGCCGATCGAGCCACCGGCCTCGCGCTCGATCACATGCGAGGCGCTGGCTTCGCTGCCGACCGGACTGCCCCGGTTTAGCTGCAGGAAGCGGTCGAGCGCTTCCGTCTCGAAGCCGCTCCCGCCGCTGATCTTGATCTCGAAGGTCTCCGGGTAGTCGTGCGTGAGGATGTCGATCGAGCCGCCCGAGGAGTTGCTGGGCAGATCCGAGACGAAGGTCTTCGAGACCAGCAGGTTGCTGACGATGTCGGACGGGAACAGATCGAGCTGGACGGACTGGCGGTCCGGGTCCGGGCTCGGGATCGGCGCGCTGTTGTAGAGGGTGCTGTTGTAGCGGTCCTCGAGGCCTCGGATCACCGCGAACTGACCCTCGACGACGTTGACGCCGGAGACGCGACGCAGGGCTTCGGCGACGTCCGAGGCGGCGAACTTCGAGAACTCCTCGGCGCTGAAGGTGTTGAGGAACTGGTCTGCATCGAGCCGGAGCTGGAGCAGTTCGCCGCCCTCGTCGACGGTGGAGGCCTCCACCACGAAGGCGTCGAGCTCGAGGATCTGGTCCGCGGTCTCGGCCGGGGCGGGACTCAGCGGGAAGTCCGCGCGGGTGGTCTGGCCGGCCTTCACCGTGAGATCGCTCAGCTCGGCGGGGCGGAAGCCGGCCTTCGAGAAGCGCAGCACCCAGGGACCGGCCGGGAGCGCGTCGAAGTGGAAGGCGCCGTCGGCGTCGGTTCGGGCCACCTGCTGCGCTGGCTCTTCGCCCGCAGACGGTGCGGCCTCCGCAATCACCGCGACTCCGGAGAGCGGGTCGCCGCTCTCGCTGTCGAAGACCCGGCCCGACACAGCGCCGGTTGCCTGGGCATGCGACGGAATCGGGACGAGCGCGAGCAGCGCTACGAGCCCACACACGGCCGCCGGCCATGCGAGCGGGTGCGACGCGCGGAAAGGGCTGCGGGGCCGCGGAGCGCGGAGCGCAGTTTGCCGGGGGGTGGTGCCCATCCGGCGGAGGAGACTAGTGGGAGACGCTGCGGCTGGAGCCAATTTCCCGGGAGGAAACCGTGTCGATCCCGGGAATTTTGATTCTCGGATTCGACACCGGGACGCAACCGTCTCGACGCCGAGCTGTCGCATCCCTGACGGATGACGGGGTGAGGGGCGCTCGCCTCGTCGACTCGCCCGGCGTTCCGTTCAGACCGACGGTGCCGTGCCCGGAGCCTCGGGACGCTCGGCAGCGGCAGCGGATCGCAATCGCCGACGCAGCAGCGCGTCGCATTGCGCGGCCAAAGCGTCGGCGGACGCGTCTTCCGGCAGATCCGCGAAGAACTCGCGAAGGAGGGCCTCGGTGAGGGCCTCGGCGGACCGCCGGTCCTGGGTACGCGCCGCGATGACCGGCCAGAGGCGCGCGACGGCTCCGTCGAAGAGTCGATCGAAGCGCTCGCGGCGTGCGCGAAGAGGCGCCGCGCGGCACGAAGTCCGGCGCTTCTCGATGACGGCACGTGCAACGGCAGGTTCTTCCACGAGGTCCCTTCTTCCCCCGGGCTGTGACGCTCCCGAACGATTCCGCGCGTGTCCATCACGATCCCGCGACGCTTCGGCGACGGCAGAGCTTCTCCGATTCGACCCGTGGCCTTCGACGGTTCGTCACATTCCGGGATCAATCTTGCCGGTTCGAGGGAGACCCTTGGCCGCTTCGAAGCACATTCTCGTCGTCGACGGTGATCCGGAATGGCGGAAACGAATCGTCGAAAGCCTGGACGGGCCTCAGGTCGAGCTGAAGGCCGTTGCGAGCGGCGGCGAGGGGTTCGACTC
Source organism: uncultured Spirochaetales bacterium (assembly GCA_964403735.1). Taxonomy (GTDB): domain Bacteria; phylum Myxococcota_A; class UBA9160; order UBA9160; family PR03; genus CAADGG01. Next base: position 17,296 of record CAYOHN010000039.1, read on the forward strand.
CGCATGCCGGGAGAAGCCCGACCTCGTCGTGACGGAACTGTTGCTTCCCGATCTTTCGGGGCTCGGTCTGTGCCGACTGATTCGCGAAGACGCCTCGCTTCAGCACACCGGTCTGGTCATGGTGACCGGCTACGCCAGCGAGATCGACCGGATCCTCGCGTTCGAGGCGGGAATCGACGACTTCCTCGCGAAGCCCTTCTTCGCACGGGAGTTGTCTTCTCGCGTGGGAGCGGTGCTCCGGCGCGCGACGCCTCCCAACACTAGTCCGGACGCCGCCGCTGCTGACTCGCAGGGTCTCGTGAAGTTGAACGCCGCCGCGAGCACCGTGATGGTCGGTGATCGCCGGCTCGATCTCACGCCGCGCGAGTATCAACTGCTCAGCGCATTGATCCGTCACGTCGGTCGCGTACTGACGCGCAAGCAGCTCATCCTGCGCGTCTGGGGCTCGGACTCCGACCACACGGACCGCGTCGTCGATGCCCACATCAAGTCGATCCGTCGCAAGCTGGCCGAGGCCAAAGGCTGCGTCGAAACCGTCCGCGGCGTCGGCTACCGCTTCTCCGACATCGAATGACCGTCAAGAAAGGGGCCGGGTTGGATTCGTCAACTTTTTCCTTCGGAAAAAGTTGA
>CAYOHN010000040.1:0-14892 GCA_964403735.1 uncultured Spirochaetales bacterium
TGAGCGCTGGCCGCTGCGCGGACCCGGCATCTTCGCCCCGGCCACGCTTGGGCCGTCTCGCCCGATGAGCTAGGTTCCGCGCCCGCGTGGCCCGGTAGCTCAGTTGGTAGAGCACCGCACTGAAAATGCGGGTGTCGCCAGTTCGATTCTGGCCTGGGCCACCATCCAATCGGCGGGGAAGGCCTCGGAGTCCCGAACGTGTCCGCCGCTGGAGCCTTCGGGGCCTTCGACCTCTCCTCCGATCGCCGAACCGGCAGAGGCCCTTGCCGGGCTGGCTGCCGCCTGCGAAGCCGCCGAAGGGTAGAACCCAGGGCGGGACGGCGGGCCAACCTTGGGACAGCGCGTCGCCGCGCGTTGAGGCCAGGAGGTCACGCACGACGGTGGTCCGCGACCGCGTTTGGATCCGATACCAGGATCGTCGTAATCCGAGCGAGGTACGCGGGAACACGCTCCCGCGGAATCCGGGATCCGATCCGAGCGCGCAAATGCGTCATCGCACCGTTGGTCGCCTTCTCCTTGCGGTCGCTCATCGTCCCTGCCTTCCATCGCCGTCGACGCGCTGAATCTGAACGTCCACTTCCACTCGCTCGTGCTCGACGGCGTCTACGCCCGCACGCCCGAGGGGGCGTTGCGCTTTCGCGTCCTCCCGCCGCCGGAGGACGCCGAGGTTGCGCGTGTTGCCACCCAGATGGCGCGGAGCATCGCGCGGCTTCTCGAGCGCCGCGGTCTCGCAGGCGACGCCGAGCCCGACCGGTTCGCGGAGAAGGAGCCTCTCCGCGCCGCGCTCTACGCCACCTCGGTCGGCGGCCGCATTGCCACGGGCCACCCGGCGGGCCAGCGTGTCCGGCGCCTCGGCGATCGCATCGACGCGGACGACCTCGATGTCCTGGAGGGCGAGCGCTGCGCGAGCGTCGGCGGCGTGAGCCTGCACGCCAACGTCGCGGTTCCGGCTCGGGACCGAAGGCGGCTCGAGCGCCTTTGCCGTTCCGTGGCTCGTCCGCCCATCGCCACCGACCGGCTCTCCCGACTCGCCGACGAAGCGCTCCTCGATCGCCTGAAGCACCGCTGGCGCGACGGCACCACTCACGTCGTCTTCACGCCGCAGGAACTCCTCGAGAAGCTGGCGGCGCTGGTCCCGCCGCCCCAGTTCCACTTGGCCCGCAAACCACGGCATCCTGGGCCCGTGCGCGAGCGAACGCGACCGGGTCGTGCCGGGCTCGGGCGGCGCCAGGGAACGCGGACGTAGACGCCTCCTCCCTCCGTCCAAGCCACACCGCAGTGCGACGACAGGCAAGCGAGAACGACGAGCGTGCCGACCGATCCGATCGGCTTCGCCACCCCGGAAACGAAGCGGCCAGCCTGCCCTCGCGTCCCGAGGAACTCCGGCCGGCGGCTGACGGGCCCGCCCTCCGCCGGCGGAGCCTCGACTGGGCCGATCTCCTGCGGCGGGTCTTCGCCGTCGATGTCCTCGAGTGCCCCCGCTGCGGCGGGCGCATGCGGCTGCTCGCCGCCCTTCACCCGCCCGAAGCGACCCGGGCCATCCTCGACTGCCTCGCCCTGCCCAGTCGGGCACCCGCGGCGGCCGGCGGGGGAGCGCGAGGCGGAGGTGCGCCTGCAGGTCGAGCGCACCGGGCGCCATGTCGCGCCGCGCCCGCGCCACGACCGCTTGAATCCCTCGCCCAGGGCTCATAGCTTGTTCGTAGGGGCCAATCTCCCCGAGGGACTTGTCACTGCAAACGCTATCGGCTCTCGATCCCACCGCTGTCGCACTGTTCGCCCTACACCCCCGCCCGTTACGACCAATCCCCAGGGGAACTCACGCCAGAGCGACCGTAGGCGGCGGTCGATGATCAGTCGCGCGGCGCGGCGGCGCGGCGCAAACGGTCGTTGATGGCCTCGCCGAGACCCTCGGCCGGGATCGGCATGACCGCGATGACTCGCGCGCCGGATGCGTCCAGTTCCCGCAGCATCCGGTAGAGATTGGCCGCGGCCTCGACGGTATCGCCCCGGGCCGACAGGTTGGCGACGCCCGCGGGCACGCCGGGGCCGAATGCCAGCAGACTCTCGCCGGGCATCGCCTCTGCGGCATCGAGCCGAAGCATCGCTCTCGGCGCGTAATGGGACTCGAGCTGCCCGGGTGCCGAAACCCTGCCCGACTCGGCTGCGGCCAGCGGCCCGACCAGCGCTTCGAGTCGTTCGCGGCTAATGGCGCCCGGCCTCAGCAGCCTCAGGGGCTCTCCGGGGATAGCGGCGACGATGGTCGATTCGATACCCGCCGCGCAGTCGCCGCCATCGACCACCAGAGCCACTTCCTCGCCGAACGCGGCGGCGACGTCGGCCGCGCGGGTCGGGCTGAGCCTGCCCGAGGGATTCGCGGACGGTGCCGCGACGGGACCGCCGAAGGACGCCAGCACGGCCTGCGCAACCGGATGATCGGGTACGCGAAGCGCAAGGGTGTCGAGACCGGCCCGGGCGAGTTCACAGCTTCGCGTGGACGCGATGACCGGCGCGACGAGTGTCAGCGGGCCGGGCCAGAACGCTTCGGCGAGGCGCAGCGCCCGGTCGTCCATAGCGGCTTCGGTCGCGGCCGCCTCCGGCGAGCCGAGGTGGCTGATCAGTGGATTGAAGGCAGGCCGCCGCTTGGCGGCGTAGAGGCGTGCGACGGCTTCCGGGTTGGCGGCATCGGCGGCAAGTCCATACACGGTTTCCGTCGGCAGCCCGATCGGCTCACCGCGACGCAGCGCAGCGACGGCCCGTCCCACACCGGCCATGCCGTCGGCGATCGGAATAGGTCGACGCGCCGTCATGCATTGACTCTATCGGTGCCGCGACAACGGCTCCAGATCCTGTAGGACGATCGGCAACAGTTCGGAGACGGTCGGATGGATATCCACCGCTCGAGAAACCACCCGGTACGATTCGCGTGCGTACAGTTTCCGTGCAGCCTATGGAATGTCTCTGGAACAGGGCTGGGTGGCGCTGCTGGAAGACGGACTCACGCGCTCGGGCGGACCCGCCCGACTCATCAAGGCCAGCATCGGTGGCGAGACCGGCGGTGGCGGGCTGCGCCGGCTGCCTGCGTTGCTGGCGCGCCACCAACCCGACCTGGTGAATTGGTAACTCGGCGCCAACGCTGCCCAGCGGGGCTTCCCGCTGCAACCCCTGCGCGATAGTCTCACGGCCATGGTCGAAACGGCCCAGACGCGCGGCACAGCGGTGCTGTTGATGCCGATGGAAGTTCCACCCAATTACAGTGCCCGCTACACGGCGGCGTTTCGCGACAGCTTCGCGCAAGTGGCACAGGACACCGGCCCGATGCTGGCGCCCTTCCCGCTGCAGGCGTTCGCCACCGATCCATCCTGGATGCAGGCTGACGGCATTCACCCCACCGCGGCGGCACAGCGCAAGATACTCGATGCGGTCCTGCCGTCGGTGCTGGCGGCGCTGCCGCAGCCATGAGCAGCCACGACTGGGACGCACTGTGCCGCGCGGACCGCGAACATCTCTGGCACCCCTATGCCTCCGCCATTCACATACCGGACTTGTTCCCCGTGGTTGGCGCCCGCGGAGTCCGTCTGCAACTGGCCGATGGGCGCGAAGTGATCGACGGCATGGCCTCCTGGTGGTGTGCCATCCACGGCTACAACCATCCGGTGTTGAATGCGGCTGTGCACGAACAGCTGGAGTACATGGCACATGTGATGTTCGGCGGCCTGACCCACCCGCCCGCCGTGGAACTGGCAGCCCTGTTGTGCGAGCTGACGCCCCCGGGCCTCGATCGCGTGTTCTTCAGTGATTCGGGCTCGGTGGCCGTCGAGGTCGCCCTGAAAATGGCCGTCCAGTTCTGGCAGGCGCGCGGCGAGTCGGGCAAGCGGCGCTTTCTGGCGCTGCGCAATGGCTACCACGGGGACACCTTCGGCGCGATGTCGGTGTGCGACCCGGTCACCGGCATGCACCATCTGTTCGGCGATGCACTGCAGAGCCAGTTCTTTGCAACGGCCCCGCCAGCGGGCTTCGACACACCCTGCACGGAGGCGGCGTTGGGGGAGGTCGAGGCGCTGCTCGCCAGCCACGCGGACGCCATTGCCGCTGTGATCGTCGAGCCGGTGGTCCAGGGCGCCGGAGGCATGCGCTTTTACTCACCGTACTACCTGCAACACCTGCGTGCCCTGTGTGAGCGCTTCGAGGTGCTGTTGATCTTCGATGAAATCGCCACAGGTTTCGGGCGCACCGGAGAAATGTTTGCACTGGAACACGCTTCGGTGGAGCCGGATATCCTGTGCCTCGGCAAGGCGCTCACCGGCGGCTATATGACCCTGGCGGCGACACTCTGCCGCGGTGTCATCGGCAGCACCATCAGCGAGGGACAAGCCGGGGCGTTCATGCACGGCCCCACCTTCATGGCCAACCCCCTCGCCTGCGCCACGGCATTGGCGAGCGTCAAGCTGCTTCTGGCACAGCCCTGGCGCCGCAACATCGCGCGCCTGCAGCGGGACCTCGCCGCCGGCCTCGCGCCCGCCGCCGAGCTGCCCAATGTGGTCGATGTGCGCACGCTGGGGGCCATCGGCGTGATCGAGCTGCGCGACCCCGTCGACCTGGCCGCCGTGCAGCCACGCTTTGTGGCGCGCGGCGTATGGGTGCGGCCCTTTGGCAGACTGGTCTACACCATGCCGCCCTACATCATGGACAGTGCAGACGTCGCCACACTCACCGCGGCGATGGTGGACGTGGTGTCGACCTTGTAGAGCGCGCGACGCCTGACAGTCACAGCGCCGTCAAGTGGCCCTGTGAAGGTCACGCGGCCGTCCAGCAGCACGCGCCGGCCCGCCACTTCACAGGACAACTCGCCTCCTCGCAGGGAGATCTGCCGTGCCGCCAGCCGGGATCTGCCCACTCGCGCGGCCCAGTAGGACAGTCGCGTGTCGCTGTGATACGCGCCCGCGAGAGCTCCCGAAGAAGCGTGAGGCTCGAGGCCGCACTCACCGGCGAGTTGCTGCGGCTCGTCGGGTAGGATGGCGTGGTGCTGACCAGTTCCGACGGCCTCGCGTGGACCGAGCAGATCACGGGGACCTTCGAGACCCTGACCGGCATCGCCCACGACGGCTCGCGTCTCGTCGCCGTGGGAGACGCGGGAACGATCCTGACGAGCATCCCCGAGCCCGGCGCTGGCCTCGCGGGCGGGGTGGCCCTCGCAACCCTTGCGCTGCTGCGTCGCGGACAGCGCCGGAAACGATCGAAGGCTCGGCCGGACCGCAGCCCTGATCCAAGATGGCTCTGGTCGCCTGGGCGCCGATGCACCGCCGCCGACTCCTGCGAGCGGTGCTCCTAGCGCGACGTCTCGCCGAGAGCCTTTGCCCCTATCGGGGATGGAACAGCGAAGCGAAGATCCACGCGGGAGGAGCGGGTGACAGCCGACGTGACGGATCGAGTCCTCTCGGGCGGACGGACGCGCTACGAGCGCGTTGCCGGGGTCTACGACGCGCTGGCTCGGATCTACTCCTTGGATGCGATTGCTCGCATCCGCGCGGTCCACGCGGCGGACCTGTGTCCGGGGGAGCGCGTTCTCTACGCCGGGGCCGGCACCGGGGCGGAGGCACTGTGCGCGGCCCGTCGCGGAGCACATGTCACGCTGGTCGATCGCGCGGCGCCGATGCTGGCGCGCGCGCGACGCCGCTTCGCTGCGGCCGGCTGCGCCGCGCGCTTCGTCGCCGGAGACGTGCTCGCGCCGCGGCCGGAGCTCGCGCCGGCGGGCTTCGATCGCGTCGTCGCCGCGTTCTTTCTCGACACTCTCGAGTGTGCGGACCTGGCGCCGTCCATCGCACTTCTCTGCCGACTGCTGCGGCCGGGCGGTGCCCTCACGATCGTCGACTTCGGCGCTCCGTCCGAGAGGCGCTGGATTCGCGCCCTCCAGCAGCTCCACCACGCACCGCCGATGCTGCTCTTCGGTCTGCTCGCGAGAAATCCGTGGCACGGCCTCTACGACCTCGATGCGGCCGTCGCCGCAGCGGGGCAGCCGCTGCAGCTCGAACGTAGGATCGAGATCAGAGTGCTGGGGATTCCGCTCTACGCGTCGTGCACGTGGCGATCCTCGTGACTCCGTGGCGCTGGCTGCAGCTCGGACTGGAGCTGCGCTTCTGGGTCGCAGGCTGCGTCGGCGGGCTCGCGTCGTTCTCGACCCGGGCGCTGGGTCTGGCGCCGTCGCCGACGATCCTGGCGCTGATCTCGTGCGCGACGCTCGCGCTCTACAACCTCGACGGCTCGCTCGACGCGCCGCTGCGGGAACAGCCGCGCGGCCGGCGGCGCGCCCATCTGGTGCTCACGGGGCTCGCCACGGTGGCCACCGCGGTGCTGCTGGTCCGCCTACCGGCTCTGGCGGCGCTGGTGACCGCGGCCGGCTTCGCGGTCGCAGCCGTCTACGCCGTGCCGCTCTCGGCCGCGCGCATGCGCGGCGGCGCGCCGAAGACGTGGCCCGGCGTAAAGGCGCCATTCGTCGGCGTCGCGGTATCGACGGCGGTGGTCTTCGTTCCGCTGCTGGCGAGCACGGGAGCCGGCATTCCCGGAACGGGCGCAGAGATGACACCACAACGTGTCGACATGTTGTCTGCTGTGCCTCTGGCAAGCGCGCTCTGGCTCACACTCGCGCTGGCGCTCGCCTGCACCGCCAACGCGTTGCTCTTCGACCTGCCGGACCTCGACGAGGATCGACGGGCGAGCGTCCCCACGCTGGCCCGTGCGGCGGGGCCGACCGCTGCAAAGCGCGCGGCGGGCGGCCTCGCGTTGCTGTGTGCGGCGCTCGGCGCCTTCGCCCCGACCGCCGCCGAGCCCGCGAGCCGTCTCGGGCTCGTGGGACTCGGCCTCGCGCTGGCTCTCGCGAGCCGCCGCGTCCATCCCGGCACCTCGCGCGCCGCCGTCGCCGTCTGGGTCGACGGAACCCTGTTGCTCCCCGCGCTGCTGCAATGGCTCGCGAGCTGATTCTCGGGAACTCATTCCGACGGCTCGGTCTTCTGCCAAACCGACACGTGGGACGTGCTCTCGTCGGTGAACGGCTCGCGGGTCCACCCGGCCCAGCGCTCGCGCAGCGTCATGCCGGCCAGGCGCGCCATCAAGTCCAGCTCCGAGGGCCAGACGTAGCGATATGGGGCCGCGAACGTGCGGAGCTGGGCGTCGTCGGTCCAGTAGTGGTGGGAGTGCAGGATCTGTCCGACGAAGTCCGTGTACTCGTCGAAGCCGAAGTGGGTCGGACGCGCGTCGAAGACCCGGACGCGTTCGCCGGGCGGCACCCGTCGCAGGTCGGGCACGAAGACCTCGATGACGAAACAGCCCCCCGGTTCCAGATGGGCAGCGGCGTTTCGGAAGCACGCCACCTGCTGATCCTGCGTGGTCAGGTTCGTGATCGTGTTGAACGCGAGGTACACGAGATCGAAGGTGCTGCCGATCCGTGTCGCGGCGAAGTCGCCGGTCGTGAGTTCGATGGCTTCCGAGCCCTGCTTGCGGCGGAGCTGATCGAGCATCGCCTCGGAGATGTCGATCCCGTGGACGCGCACGCCTCGCCGGCTGAGCGGGAGCGCGAGCCGCCCGGTGCCGATCCCGAACTCGAGGGCCGTGCCGCTCTCTGACCGGCCGCTCTCGGATCGGCTCCTCCCGGAAAGGCTCGCGAGGAACTCGACCGCGGGCTCGAGAACCTCCGGCCGATACATGTCGATCGACGTCTCGTCGTAGCGCTCGGCGATCTCTCGGTCGAACCAAATCTTCGGCATCGCTACGTTCCTCCCGTCCCACGAGTCTACTCGTCGAGGCGTGGGAGACCTGTCCAGGGGCTCTCGATTCGGGACTGGCCATCACGTTGCGACCAAGAGCACAGCAGAGACCGTCGGGATCAGTCGGCTCGTACTGATCACGATCGGTCGTCTCGCCTCCGCGCGCGACGGAGCGCCGCTCGCCTTCGGCACGTCGTCGGAGTTCAGGAACCATCCTCTGCGATCAGCGCGCGGAACCGGACGAGCCGCTCGTCCTGCGGTGCGAGGATGCGCTCGAGCCAGCCGATCGCGTAGGCGGCGTCGAAATCACGGGCCTGGGCGAGGAGCATCTCGCGCAGGTCCCGCCAGTCCTTGTCGCGCGCGAAGAGCCCCTCGAGGATCGCCAGATCCTCCGCGCTCAGGATCGTGATCGGCACCGGCCCGAAGGGCACCTCTCTCCGGCGCGCCATGCACGCGTCGTGGAGTTCCGTGTAGGAAAAGAAGAGGTCGAGCGGCGTCTCGTCCCAGTGCAGACGCACCTGCTCGTCCCGATCGAGCGTACGGCGTACGCCGGGCGTGGGCGGCGCGACACCCATCGGAGACAGCACGGCGAGCACGCGCTCGAACGCGCTCGCCGGCAGGAACACGTTGATGTTCACATCGCTCGTTCCGCGCGGCGTGGCGTAGTAGGCGAGCGCAATCGCGCCGCCGAACGCGTGGGGCACGCGCCCGCCGGATAGGGCTCGTGCGAGCAGCGCGACCTTCTCGTCGAGCAGCATCAGGAGGCGCGCTGCTCGGGCCGAACCCGGAAGCGCGGGAAGCGCTGCGTCTCGGGCTCGGGAACGGCTCCCCGCGAGCGGACGATGCGGTCGTACAGACGCAACACGCCGCGCAGCGCGCGCCCGCGCTCGTGGTCGCTCGCGCCGAGCCATTCGACCACGTCGGCGATGTCGTCGGGCACGACGGCCGATTCCCGATCTGCGAACTGCTCGCGCAGCATCTGCACCAGCCGCGGATCCAGCGGCGCTCCCTTGCAGAGACGCCCGATCAGCGCGCGCGCGTGGGTATCCGCACAGGCAGGGTCCACCGCCACCTCGAGCTCCCGAGCGCGGTGGCGGAGCGCGTCGCGATCCAAGGCGCGGGACGCCGCTGAGGCGGCCCGGTCGAGCACCTCCTCCGTGAGGGCCCCCGGAAGCTCGCGAGCGTGCGCGAGCGGGGCCCGCGCGGTGTGCTGTGGGCTTCGCGAACCTCGACGCGACCACTTTTACGGACGTAGAGATACGCCATCGTTCTGATCTAAACTACTACCTCCAGTGTCCGTTTTACAACTTCATGCCGGCGACTTCAGACTCCAGGGAGTTCAGGTGAGGGGTCGCGCTTCGTTCCCCGAGCCTTTCCGGCGGGAGAACGGCGATTCCGACCACGTCGAAGCCACGACTCGCCACGAACTCCAGCCACGGCTTGTCCTACGCTCTCGCGACGGGGACGCGCCGTTGCCCCCTTCTCGCAACGCTGAAAGCGCAACGATGAAAGGCCGCCATGACCGACCACCCCGATTCCTCGCCCACCACCGCCTACACGCCGCCCAAAGTCTGGAAGTGGGACGCCGAGAGCGGCGGGCGCTTCGCGAAGATCAATCGGCCCATCGCGGGGCCGACCCACGAGAAGGAGCTACCGGTCGGCGAGCATCCGCTGCAGCTCTACTCGCTGGCGACTCCCAACGGTGTCAAGGTCACGGTCCTGCTCGAGGAGCTGCTCGCGCTCGACAAGCCGGCCGAGTACGACGCCTGGCTCGTCAACATCCAGGAAGGCGATCAGTTCGGCAGTGGTTTCGTCGCGGCCAATCCGAACTCGAAGATCCCGGCGCTCGTCGATCACGGCACGTCGCCGCCGACACGCGTGTTCGAATCCGGCGCGATCCTCGTCTACCTGGCCGAACGGTTCGGCGCGTTCCTGCCCACGGAGCCGTCGGCCCGCGCGGAGTGCTTGTCCTGGCTGTTCTGGCAGATGGGAAGCGCGCCGTTCCTGGGCGGCGGCTTCGGCCACTTCTACGCCTACGCGCCGGAGAAGTACGAGTATCCGATCAACCGCTACGCCATGGAGGTGAAGCGCCAACTCGACGTGCTCGACCGCAACCTCGCCGAGCGCAGCTGGCTGATCGGCGACGCATACACGATCGCCGACATGGCCACCGCGCCGTGGTACGGCGCCCTCGTGTCGGGTCTTCTGTACGACGCCGGCGAGTTCCTCGACGTGGCGTCCTACACCCACGTAATACGCTGGGCGAACGCGTTCATGGAGCGCCCGGCCGTCCAGCGGGGCCGGCGCGTGAACCGGGTCTGGGGGCCCGAGGAAGAGCGCGTCCCGGAACGGCACTCCGCGAGCGATCTGGATCCGCGCTAGCGCGAAGTTCGAGGTCGCTAGCCGTTTTCCACGAGTCGCGCGAGCTGGGCGAGTTCGCGCGGGATCGACCACGCGAGATACGGCCACGCGAAGCGTCCGAAGCGGCGATGCCCCTCGAAGTGCGCGAAGCGCGTGCCGCTGCCCTCGGGTGCGGCGGCCATGCCGATGTCCGTCGGACCGCCGTGCATCACGCAAAAGCCGGGACGCAGCAGCACGTCGAGGCGCGTGGCGCCGAACCATCCAGTCGCTTCGAGCTGGAGCCGCTCGCCGTCCCGGACGAGGACCCGCGCCGTCCGCACCAGGGTCTCGAAGCGCGGCACACCATGTTCGAGGTCACCGGCGATCGACCAGACGCGGGCGACCGGCGCCTCGATGTGACGCTCCACCAGCCGCACGTGGGGCAGCGCGCGCGCCAGGATGCGCAGGCGCGCGACCGGATCGAGTTTCGCGGTCGGCCACTCCGTCACGACGTCCACCTCTCGAGGAAGGCCGCGCGGGCGCGGTGCAAGCGCGACTTCACGGTGCCCTTCGCCACACCGAGTTCGGCCGCTGCCTCGGCTTCCGAGAGTCCGGCCAGGTCGCGGAGCGCCAGGATTGCGCGCTGTTCGGGCGCCAGACGGGCGAGCACGGTGCGGACCGCGGCGGCGAGTTCGGGGTCATCGGCAGCGGGCAATGCGCTCGGCTCGAGCGCCACCGGCGCGCGCTCGCGCTGCCGGCGCGCCATCCGCACGGCCTCCCGCGCCGCGATCCGGCGCGCCCACGGCACGAGCCGCTGCGGATCGCGGAGTTGTCCAAGGTCGCGCAGGATCTGGAGCAGCGCCTCCTGCGCCGCGTCGGCCCCCTGGTCGAGCGCGATCGCCCCACAGATCCGGCCGACGATCGGCTCGAGCTGCAACAACAGCTCGGCCATCGCCACACTGTCCCCGGCCTGGGCAGCGCGCACCCGGGAATCCGAGAAGGAGTCCACATCCACCCCTTCCAGGGGCGCCCGGGGGCGAAAAGGTTCCCGGAACCTTTCCGCCTCGTGCCTCCCCTTGGTGTGCAGTCGACCAGCGCCCAGGAGGATGCCAGACCATGCAAGAGATCTCGATCGTCGGAGGAGGCCTCGCCGGCCTCGTGGCCGCCATCACCGTGGCCGAGCAGGGCGGACGAGCCGTGCTCTTCGAAGCGACGCCCCAGCTCGGCGGGCGTGCCCGCACCGAAGCCGGGCCGCACCGCCCGAACCTCGGCCCGCACGCGCTCTATTCCGGGACTTTCTCGCACTGGCTGGCCGAGCGCGATCTCTGTCCCCCCCTCGCGCCGCCGCGCAAGTCGGCGTTCCGGCTCGCGCGCGGCGGGCGCATCCGGCGCTTGCCGCTGGCCTTGCTGCCGATGCTGCGGACGCTGAAGCGCACGGCACCCATCGATGCCGACTACCGGACCTGGGCGTACGGCCAGACGAGCGCCCGCGGCGCCGAGGCCGCGATCGGCTTCGCCTCGCTGCCGACGTTCCATGCGGACCCCGGCCGGCTTTCGGCGGCCTTCGTCCAGGAGCGGCTGCAACGTTCGTTCGAGAAGCCGGGCGTCGGCTACATCCGCGGCGGTTGGGGCGCGCTGGTCTCGTCGCTCGCCGCGCGCGCTCGCGCACGGGGCGTGCGGATCGAGACCGATGCGAAATGTACGACGCTTCCCGACGGCCCGGTGATCGTCGCGACGGACCTGCGCACCGCGCGCCGTCTGCTCGGCGACGACGCGATCGACTGGCCGGCTCCGCGCACGGTGCTGTTCGATCTCGCCGTCGCGCCGCGTCGCGGTGACGCCTGGGCGGTGTTGGACCTCGATCGTCGCGTCTACGTGTCGAACTACAGTGCGTACGACGCGTCGCTCGCGCCGGCGGGCGAACAGCTGCTCCAGTGCTGCGCCGGCATCGACGACGACCAGGGGATCGAGGACGGGCTGGCGCGGATCCACGCCGTTCTCGATCTCGCCGTCCCGGGCTGGCGAGAGCGCTCCCGCTGGCAGCGCCAGGGTCTCAGCCAGGGCGCCGGCGCCGCGGATCCGCCCGGCACCAGTTGGCGCGACCGGCCGGCCGTGGCGCGCGGCGGCGACCGCTGGCTCGCCGGCGACCGCGTCGCGGCCCCGGGTCTGCTCTCGGAGGTGTCGTTCGCGAGCGCCGTCGCTGCGGCGCAGGCAGCCGTCGACGCCGCCGCGGCGGCGGGGCGCGTGGTGGCCGTGCCGCGCGGGGCCGTCGTCGGAGCGGCGTAGCCGAGAGAACGCGCTCGCAACCAGGACTGCTCCGCTTCCTCGCGGTGGCACGCGCAGCTCATCGACGCAGGGCGATTGTGGCGGGGCAGCGTCACCTGGCATGCGGTTCACGACCGATCCCCGCTCCGTCGATCTCGGACCCCCGATCACATCGGGTTGACGTGGCGGCGGTTCCACGTCGGCGAGGGCTACTCGCTCCCCGGTTCACGAGAACACTCCTGAGTCTTATTTGAAAATGAAAATCATTTTCGTATTATCCCGGTTCGACTCTCGTCGGCCGAGTCTCGAGTGCCCTGCGGCCGAGGGCCAGCCAGCCGACTCCGCGGCCAGCCCGCTTCGGCCCGCTCTCGGATCGTTCTGGCGCTCTCACGCCGAAGGTGTCCCGCACGATCCGTTCCTTCCAACCGAGGCGATCCATGCGAGAACTCGACATCGCGGTCATCGGCGCGGGGTTCGCGGGGCTCGGAACTGCGGCGGCACTGCGCGCCAGCGGCCTGTGGGCGTTCGCGGTCCTGGAGCAGGGGGAGGACGTCGCGCATGCGTGGTCGCGTCACTACGACCGCCTGCACCTCCACTCGCCGTGGCACGACATGCCTCACGACGGTGGCGCCAACCGCCGCTATGCGATGTACAAGCCGCGCGACGCGGTCCAGCACTACCTCCGCGACTATGCCCACCGCCATGAACTCGGCGAGCACCTGCGCTTCGGCGAGCGCGTCCTGCACGTCGAACAGATCGGCAGCGGCAACTCGGCGGCGGAGAACGCGAGCGCTTCGACGCGGTGGTGCTCGCGACCGGCTTCGAGCCCGCGCTCGGCGAGTTCCTCACCGATGCGCCCCAACTGCTCGGACCCGTGCGGTGGCTGAAGCAAGCGCCGCTCACGGATGGGCGGTGTCGCTCGACGGTGCTGCCGTCCCTGTTCTTTCCGGGCTTCGACCCGACGCCCATCGGCGGCCTCTCGCTGGGACGCTGGGGCTGGGAGGTCGGCGGCCGCATCGCAGCGGAGCAGTCCGGCCGGAAGCGACCCCGGTGAACGAACGAGAGGGACTGCAGGACCGATGCGCACCGTGCGTGTGGCCGCACGAAATGCGAACCCGGGCCGGCGCTTCGGCGCGCCGCCTCGGTGGGCGTGTCTCGCGCGGATGCGAGGCGTCCCGCGCCAGCGACCGGGATCTCGAGCCCGTCACCCCTGCGTGAGCGCGCGCGTGGATCCGATCGGACTCGAGATCGCCGCAACGTTCGACCGACGCGCTCTTCATGGCTACATCGATGTGTGTTCCGGCCCAGGCTCCGGACCGGAGTGGGCGCCCCTGCCTCTCCTCTCCTCCGCGATGGACGAGTGGCTCTCGCGCGTGGCCGTTCGCACTGGAGGCGACGGCCCGGCGACCATCGCCTTTCTCGCAGGCTGGAGCGCGCGAGCCCTCGGCGGACTGCCCGCGGCGCTGGCCGCCCATCGGGATCGCGCGGTGGTGGCCGAGCCCGACGATCTCTGGCTGCGCCGCGCTCCCGGGGGATGGGTGGACGGCATCGCGATCTGCGGCGCCTCGCTGTTCGTCACGCCCCACGATCCGCTCGCCGGCGCCTCGCGGACGATCGTTTGCACAGACGCGTCCACCCGGTGGCGAGCTGCAGGCCTGACGATCGCCGCGCTCGGCTCGGTGATCGTCGCGGATCTGGCGGTTCGGGGACTGCTCACGCCGCGTGCGCTCTTCTCCTTCTTCGCAGACGCCGCCGCGGCCGCGGCCGTCGCCGGCGACGCGAAGCCACACGAAATACGGACTCTCCTGCGGGCGCTCTCGGCAGGCTCGGGCTGCTCATTGCGTTCGCCGCTCGGACGGGGCCCCAGCCTGCGCAGAACCAGCTGCTGTCTGGCGTTCCGGACGCCAGCGGGCTCGCGCTGTGCGGACTGCCCGTTGCAGCGAAAAAGAGACCGCGTCGGACGCTGAACGGACGCAGAACGATCTGGGTGCCGAGCGGATCAGCAGAGGTGCTCGGGCCTCGGCGGTGCGGCAAAGGCAAGCGAACGCGCGGCTTCGCCCAGCGTCTCGGCCACGGACAGCAGCTGCTCCTGAGTGAGTCGCAGACTCAACACGCCGATCGTCACATGCGCCACACCGTGCCCGCAAAGGTCCACGCAGCAACACTGCCCACTCGCCAGCCGCTGTCGACAGCAGCTTTCTTGTTCCACGTCCTTCCCTCCTTCGAATTCTGTGAGCCGATTCTGTGAGCCGATTCGATTTCCCGACCCGAAGATCCCGCTGGCCCCTCGATCGAGAGAGCCCCGCGTCGCGGCGCGACGAGACGAGACGATCAGCGCGCTCGGCATCCGAGATCGGGATGCCGGCAACGCCCCGTTTGCAGTGGCCAATCGGCGCACAGGCGCAGATCGTGCCCTGCCGCCGCGATCGCTCCTCGCGCTGCTTCGTTCCGCGACGTGTCCATGACATGCTCCACGCTTCGATCGGTCCGCTCCTGCCGGAGCGACGCGAACGTCCATCCGAGGTCGACG
>CAYOHN010000040.1:14992-17723 GCA_964403735.1 uncultured Spirochaetales bacterium
CGTCCGGCGGGTCGAGGGCCCTGCTGGGCGGAGGTTCTCGCCATTCGCTCTCGGCAGCCCTGTGACCGGTGGCCGGCCCATTCGGACCGTGATCCGGCCGCTGCTGTACCTTCGCGTTGCACGACGCCCACGAAGCCGGGGAGACCCGACGATGAACGACACTGCACAGGATCCGTCTGCGCTCGTGCGCAGCCGCCGCATCCTGGTGTGCGTCGGGACCGGCGGCGTCGGCAAGACGACGCTGGCGGCGAGCTTCGCGCTGGAAGGCGCGCGCGCCGGGCGCCGGACCGCCGTGCTGACGATCGATCCGGCGCGCCGGCTGGCCGACGCGCTCGGCATCGGTGCGCTCGACAACGAGCCGACCGAAGTGCCCCGCGATCGCCTGACGGCGCTCGGCGTGCCGCCGGAGGGGCGGCTGTTCGCGCTGATGCTCGACATGAAGCGGACCTTCGACGATCTCGTGACGCGCTTCGCGGACTCCGAGGAGAGCCGCCGGCGGATCCTCGACAACCGGATCTACCAGCACGTCTCCGATGCGCTGGCCGGCAGCGCCGAGTACTCGGCGATGGAGAAGGTCTTCGAGCTCTCGGAGCGCGAGGATCTCGATCTGATCGTCGTCGATACGCCGCCGTCGCAGCACGCGCTCGATTTCCTCGATGCGCCGCGCCGGCTGGTCGAGTTCCTCGACAGCCGGTTGGTGAAGATGCTGCTGCATCCGGCGTTCGCCGCCGGGCGCTTCGGCTTCCGGTTGTTCCAGAAGGGCACCGAGCGCGTGCTGCACGTGATCGAGCGCGTATCCGGCGTGGCATTCCTCGAAGACATCTCCGAGTTCCTGATGGCGTTCGAGGGTATGTCGACGGGCTTTCGGGAGCGCGCGCATCAGGTCCAGGCGCGCCTCACCGGACCGGATGCCGCGTTCGTGCTGGCCGCCTCACCGGCCGCCGAGTCGACGCGCCACGCGCTCGGGCTGCTCGAGCGCCTCGACGCCGCCGGCGTCCCGCTGGCCGGGGTCATCGTGAACCGCGTCCACCTGTGGCCCGGCGACGACCCGACGCCGATGCGTGTCCCCGAGGCGGCACGCGAGGCCGAGGCGATCGCCGCGCTGTCCGCCGCGCTCGCGCAGGGCGATGACAGCATCGACACCGAGGCCGCCGCCCGCGCAGCACTGTCCGCCGCGGATGGCTACGCTGCCTGGGTGCGGGCCGACGCCGACACGACCGGGGAACTCTCCGCGCGGGCCGCGCGACGCGGCGGCTTCGTGCAGCGAATTCCGGAGTTCCCGGGCGACGTCCACGACCTCGAAGGCCTCGACCACGTCGCGTCGTGGCTGTTCGGGCGCTCCGCGCCCGCGGAGGCCGAGCGATGAGCGGCACAGGCGAACGGCGACGCGAGGCGAGCCGAGCGGGCGCAGCGCGGGAGACACCGCGCACCGTCGAGGAAGCCCTCGCGAGAGCCCGCAAGCATGCGCGGACGGCCCTGGCCGAAGCCGTGCTGGCCGCCCGCTGCGTGCTCGATGCCGCGTCGCTCGGCGCCACCGGCATCCCGGCGGAGGGCCACGAGGCGCTGCGCCGGGCGGTGCACGGGCTCGATCGCGCGGCCCGCGCGGCGTCCAGCGGCGCCGATGCGGAGACCGCCCGCTGGCTGGCGAACGTCACGGACGCACTGGACGCCGAGGTCGCGCGCTGGGAAGCGCGCAGTCACGTCGATCCGGACGCGCGCGCGGTGCTGCGCGCGTTCCTGAGCGTGCGCGAGCTGCTGTGGGAATTCGGGCTGCGACGCGGTTCGGATGAGCCCCAGCGGGGCCCCGCGCCCGCGAAGCCGGCGCGGTCGCGCGCAGCGGCAACGGCGCGCCGGCCGCAGCGACGAGCCGGCGCAGCGCGGCTCGAGCGCGTCCCGGTCGACGGGGGAGACGCTGTGGAGCCCGCCGGGCGCCCGGGCTGACCGCTCCGGAGCCATTCGTTAGCTTGCGGTTCCTTCCGGTCGAGGTTGCCCCCGTGAACTCTTTCGATTCCAGTGATAGCGAGGCGGTGCTGATCAAGCGCTACGCCAACCGCAAGCTCTACAACACCGCCACGAGTCGATACATCACGCTCAAAGGCATCGCGGACCTGATCGAGGCCGGCGAGCAGATTCGCGTGATCGACAACGCCAGCGGCGAGGACATCACCTCGGTCACGCTGTCGCAGATCCTCGTCGACAACGAGCGCTCCAGCCGACGCGTGCCGGGCACGGTCCTGTCGGACCTGATCCAGCGCAGCGGCGACGTGCTCTACGGCGCGCTCAAGCGGGGCGTCGGAGACGCGTCGGGCGGTCTCGACGAAATCCAGCGCAACGTCCGCAAGCTGCTGAATCGCGATGGCAGCACGCGGCGCGACTGGATCGCCTTCGGCGCACCGGACCTCGATCACGTCGTGCAGCGCGCGCTCGAACGCGTGTTGCGCGTGCTCGACCTGCCGACACGCGCCGATCTCGAGGCGCTCGAGAAGCGCCTCGACCGGCTCTCGGAGCTACTCGGCGCACCGGCGGTGGCCCGCGAGCCCCGGCCCTCCCCGGCGCGGCCGCCGCACGCCCCGCTCGACGAGGAGGACGAGGACGACGTCGAGGACCGCGACGACGACGCCTCCCTCGACCGCGGCCCGTACTAGCCGTCAAGAAAGGGGCCGGGTTGGATTCGTCAACTTTTCCAAAGGAAAAGTTGACGAATCCAACCCGGCCCCTTTCTTGACGGCGG
>CAYOHN010000041.1:0-775 GCA_964403735.1 uncultured Spirochaetales bacterium
GTGACTGCCGCTGGCCTGTCGCTGTTCGCGATCGTCTTCTTCTGGCAGCCGCCCCACGTGTGGGCGATCGCGCTCTACCGCAAGCGCGACTACGAGGCCGCCGGCATCCCGATGCTGCCGAGCGTGATCGGCGACGAACCGACGCGCTGGCGCATGCTCTGGTATACGATCGGCCTCGTGCCGGTGACGCTGGCGCCGTGGGCGCTCGGCTTCGTCGGGCCGGCGTATCTGGCGGTGGCGCTCGGCATGAACGCGTGGTTCGTCGGGTCGGTCCTCCGGCTGCTGCGCGAGCGCAACGACGGGGCGGCGCAACGCGTGTTCCGCGTCTCGCTCGTGTACCTGTTCGCGCTCTTCCTCGCGATGAACGTGGATCTGCTCGCGCGGCTCTGATCGGCGCGCGATGCGCGAGGAGCCGCCATCTCTCCTGATCGCTCGCGAGCCACCCTCGGCGTTTTGTTCGGCGTCGTGATCGTCGACTTGATCGGTTTCGGCATCGTGATGCCGGTGCTGCCGTACCTGGTGAAGTCGCAGGGAGCGAGCGGCACGCAGCTCGGCTTGATCTCGATGGGTTACGCGGCGGCGCAGCTCGTGTGCGCGCCACTCTGGGGCCGGCTCTCGGACCGCATCGGCCGGCGTCCCGTGCTGCTGTTCACGATCGCCGGGACGGCGCTCTCGTTGCTGGCGCTCGGCTTCGCGACGTCGCTGCCGTGGATCTTCGCGGCGCGCGTGCTCTCCGGCGCGTATCTCGCCGTCGATCCCGCCGAGCGCGACCGGC
>CAYOHN010000041.1:785-2806 GCA_964403735.1 uncultured Spirochaetales bacterium
TCGCCGCCAACATCAGCGTGGCGTCGGCTTATGTGGCGGACGTGACCGACGACTCCGAGCGCACGCGCTGGATGGGGTTGCTCGGCGCGTCGTTCGGTGTGGGCTTCGTACTGGGGCCCGCCATCGGCGGTCTGCTCGCGCCGTACGGCTACGGCGTGCCGATGTTCGCTGCGGCGGGGCTGGCCGCACTCAATTGGCTGCACGCACTCGTGTCGCTCCGCGAGCCGCCGGAGCGCGTGGCGACGGCGCCTGCCGAGAGTCTCTCGACCGGGCATTTCGCCGAGCTTCGAGATCCCGTGGTGCGGCGTCTGTGCGTTGCAAACCTGGTGTTCTCGATCGCCGTCACCCAGCTCGAGACGATGTTCCAGTACTTCATGAACGATCGCTTCGGCTGGGATGCACGAGAGGTGGCGTTCATTCTGGTGGGCATGGCGGTCGTCATGGGCGCCGTCCAGGGCGGTGGCATGAAGGCGCTCTCGGCGCGCTTCTCCGAACGCGCGCTCGTGACGGTCGGGAGCATGACGCTGGCGGTCGCTTTCCTCGCGCTCCCACAGATGCCGTCGGTGGCGCTGCTGCTGATCCCGCTGGCCCTCGCCGCGATCGGGCGCGGTGTCGCGCAGCCGGCACTGATGAGCCTCGCATCATTGGCGGCACCGTCGGCGCGGCGCGGCGGCGTCATGGGGGTCTTCCAATCGGCCGCCTCGTTGGCGCGGGTCATCGGACCGCTGGCCGCTGGTCTACTCTACGACCGGGCGATGGAGGCGCCATTCGTGTTGGCGGGTGTCCTGCTCATCGGGGTCGCGCTGCTCGGGCGTAGCCTGCCGGGGCGTCTCGCCACACCCGAAAGCGTTCGAGAGCCTCGGCTCGCCTGAAGGGTTCGCGATGGACTTGTCTTTCCTGCCGGCAGTGAACGCCACGCTGAACGGAATCGCCGCGGTGCTGCTGATCCGCGGTCGCCAGCTCGCTCGCGCTCGGCGTCTCGACGCCCATCGACGGACGATGATCGCCGCGTTCGCGGTATCGAGTCTGTTTCTGGTTCTGTACGTGGTGCACAAGGCCTCACGCGGCTTCGAGAACACCACGTTCCACGCCGAGGGGCTCGCGAAGACGGGCTATCTCGTGTTGCTCGTCTCGCACGTGTCGCTGGCGATCACGGTGCCGCCGCTGGCGATCACGCTGATCGCGCTCGGGTTGCGCGGGCGCTTCGATCGGCACCGCCGGCTGGCCCGTTGGGCGTGGCCGATCTGGCTCTACGTGTCGGTGACGGGTGTCGCGATCTACCTGCTGCTCTACCGATTCAATCCGGAACCGGCCTGAACGCGTCTCCCAGCGGCGCTCCGGCGCGGTTTCAGGATCGGAATTGGCAGGGAATCCAGGACATCGACAGCTCTCCGACGCGTCTTGTGAATCGCGCTCGGGGTTGCTAACTCCCCGCGGCGCCAAACCGCGACTCGGCGCATTGCGCGGCTATTCTCCGAGAGTTCTCGTTCGCGATCCCCGGCTCTTGGACTGCCGCGATCCGCCGGACGGCCTTCGACTGGAAATTGAGGGTCCAACAGGATGGTTTCCAACAGGAACTCCGTGACCTCCGCGGCGATCCGCCTCGCGATCGGGACGGCGCTCTCGGCGTTGCTCTCGCTGCTGCCGGCGCCCGCACGCGCTGCAGACGAGGCGCGGGGCGAGGCGCTCTATCCGTTCTGCGGCCAATGCCACGGTGCCGCCGGGGCGGGAAACCAGATGTACCTCGCGCCCGCCATCGCGGGTCTGCCCGAGTGGTACGTCCTCGCGCAGCTGCAGAACTTTTACACGGGCCAGAGGGGCATGCATCCGGACGACGTCGCGGGGCTCCGCATGTATCCGATGGCCAAGACCTTCAAGGGCGACCGCGCCGAATCCGACATGCAGGCCCTCGCCGCCTATGTCGCGAAGCTGCCGACGCCGACGACGCCGGCGACGCTGGAGGGCGGAGACGCCGCGCGCGGGGCCGGCTCCTATCAGGTGTGCATCGCGTGTCACGGTCC
>CAYOHN010000041.1:2816-17572 GCA_964403735.1 uncultured Spirochaetales bacterium
CGGCCGGGAAAGGCAACGAGGCGCTGCGCGCGCCGCCGCTTTCGCAACAGCACGATTGGTACCTGCTCTCGTCGCTGCAGCGTTACAAGAGCGGCGTTCGTGGGAGCGACCCGCGCAACACGAACGCCCAGGTCATGCGTGGCATGTCCGGTACGCTCGCGGACGAGCAGGCGATGAAGGACGTCATCGCGTACATCCGAACGCTCGGGGGCACCGAGGCTGCCACCGCCCCGACGCCCGAACCGGCAACCGAGGTGGAATGAGATGGCCAAGGAGTACACACCGGAAGATCTCGCCTGGCGAACTTTCTTGATTACGATCGCCGGCGTCGGTGGCTTCGTCGCCGTCGTGTTCCTCTTCATCCTCTGAGGCGAAGCGCATGATCGAACGACTCCTCCCCGCTGCTTCCACGTTCGCCAGTGACATCGACTTCGTGTTCTCGCTGATCTTCTGGTTGGTCGGCTTCTGGCTGGTCGTGTCGGAGATCCTGTTCTTCTGGCTGATCATGCGCTTTCGCAAGAAGGATGGGCAGAAGGGCCAGTACATCACCGGCGAGCTGAAGAGCGAGAAGCGCTTCATCACGATTCCGCACCTGCTGGTGCTCGTCTGCGATGTCTTCATCATCTTCTTCGCGGTGCGGGTCTGGTACGACGTCAAGCAGTCGCTACCGACGGTCCCGGATCAGCAGACGGTGCGGATCGTCGCGCAGCAATGGGCCTGGACCTTCGTGCACCCGGGCCCGGACGGGCAGCTCGACACGTCGGACGACATCGCCAAGATCAACGAGCTGCACGTAGAGGTGGACAAGCTCTACCACTTCCAGCTCACATCGAAGGATGTGATCCACAGCTTCTCGGTGCCCGTGTTCCGCCTCAAGCAGGACGCCATCCCCGGCCGTGTCATTACCGGCTGGTTCCAGCCCACGCGAACCGGCGGGTACGACGTCCAGTGCACCGAGATCTGCGGCATCGGCCACGGGCTGATGCCGGCGCGCATCCACATCGAGACTCCCGAGCAGCACGCTTCTTGGATGGCAGAGCAGGGGGAGCTCTCCGTGGCCGCGGTCGCGGACCGTTAGCGGAGGCGAGGAAGAGTCATGGCCGAGTCGATTCCGGTAGACCATTCGCACGCCCACGCGGAAGATCACGCGCATCACGCCGAGCCGGGCTTCGTCCAGAAATACCTGTGGTCCACCGACCACAAGATGATCGCGATGCAGTACATGTTTACCGGCATGGCGATGGCCCTGCTCGGTGGCTTCTTCGCGTACGTGTTCCGGATGCAGTTGGCATTCCCTGGGATCGAGGTGCCGCTTTTCGGCATCGTCTCGCCGAGCGAGTACAACGCGCTGATCACCAACCACGGCGCCATCATGATCTTCTGGGTCGCGATGCCGGTGCTGATCGCCGCGTTCGGGAACTATCTGATTCCGCTGATGATCGGCGCGGACGACATGGTGTTCCCCAAGCTCAACCGGCTCTCGTACCAGATCTTCCTGCTGAGCGCGTTGGTGCTGCTGGCGTCCTTCTTCGTCGCAGGCGGCGCGTTCGGCGGCGCCTGGACGATGTACCCGCCACTCTCGGCCAACAGCGAGTACAACCAGACGCCACTCGGAACGACGCTCTTCATCGGCGCCGTCGGGCTCGAGTTCGTCGCCTTCCTGATCGGCGGCATCAACTTCGTGACCACTGCGATGAACAGCCGCGCTCCGGGCATGAAGATGTACGACATCCCGATGGTGGTCTGGATGATCGTCATCGCCAGCATCCTGTTCATGGCCTCGGTCGGGCCGCTACTGGCCGGCGCCGTCATGCTGCTCTTCGACCACAACCTCGGGACCGCGTTCTTCGACCCGAATCGGGGCGGGGATCCGATCCTGTGGCAGCATCTGTTCTGGTTCTTCGGCCACCCCGAGGTCTACGTGGTGCTGCTGCCGGCCGTCGGCATCGTCGCCGAGATCATCACGGTCTTCGCGCGCAAGAAGCTCTTCGCCTACAAGACCGTCCTCTACACGGCGTTCGGCACCGGCGTGCTCTCGTTCACCGTGTGGGCGCACCACCAGTTCATCGCTGGAATCGACCCGCGCATGGCCAACGTCTTCACGATCACGACGCTGCTGATCTCGGTGCCGATCGCGGAGATGATGTTCGTCTACATCGCGACGCTCTACGGCGGTTCGATCACGCTGTCGACGCCGATGCTGTGGGCGCTCGCGTTCATCGCCGAGTTCCTGATCGGCGGCGTCACCGGGATCTTCCTCGGGGCCAGCGGAGCCGACATCTACCTGCACGATACGTACTTCGTGCTGGCCCACTTCCACTACACGTTCTTTCCGATCGCGATCATCGGGACCTTTGCCGGCGTGAGTTTCTGGTATCCGAAGATGTTCGGGCGGATGATGAACGAGACGCTCGGCAAGATCCATTTCTGGGGCACGGTGATCCCCTTCAACATGGTCTTCATTCCGCTGTTCGTGCTCGGCGCCGCCGGCGAGCATCGGCGGATCTGGGACTTTACGCAGTTCCCGGAACTGGCCGCTGCACCGCTGCGCAACCTGGACAAAGTGGCCACCGTGTCGCTCTTGATCATGTTGGCGTTCCAGACGGTGTTCCTGTTCAACTTCTTCTGGAGCCTGCGGCGCGGTCAGAAGGCCGGGAAGAACCCGTGGCGCTCGAACACCCTGGAATGGACGGCTGAGTCGCCGCCGCCGCACGGCAACTGGAAGCAGCTCCCGACCGTCTATCGCGGTCCGTACGAGTACAACGTGCCGGGTCGCGAACAGGACTTCTGGCCGCAACACGAGCCGAAGTGATCCCAGGAGCCCGATTTCCGGATCCGAGCCGAGAGGAGCGCGGATGTCTGTCCGACCGATTGCCACCACCCGCACCACTGCGGGGATGCCCACGGGACGTCTTGCCGTCTGGTGGGTGATCGTCTCGGAGATCGTCATCTTCGGGGGGCTGCTCGGCTCCTACATCATGCATCGCCTCGCGCACGATGCGTTCGCCGCGCAGGCGGCGAATACGAACATGTGGATCGGCGCCGTCAACACCTTCGTGCTGCTGACCTCGAGTCTGTTCGCAGTTCTCGGACACAAGGCAGCCGATGCTGGCGACGGCCGCAAGGCTGCGAAGATGCTGTATCTGACCTCCGCCGGCGGTCTGCTCTTCCTGACGATCAAGGCCTTCGAATGGAACATGGAGATCTCGCACGGCTTCACGATCACGGCGCACACGTTCTGGTCGTTCTACTACACGGCCGCCGGGCTGCACGCACTGCACGTGCTGGCCGGCGTCATCATCATGCTGATCGTGGCCGCGTCGGCCCGGAAGAGCCTGGAGCTCCATCGCGTGGAGCTGATCGGACTCTACTGGCACTTCGTCGACGTGGTCTGGATCTTCCTCTTCCCGCTGCTCTACATCGCGAAGTGAGATCATCATGAGTGAACACGCGGACGAGACGGCCGACCACGGGGAGCACACCCATCACGGGAACTACGTGAAGATCTGGGCGATCCTGCTGGTCCTGCTGGTGATCAGCATCCTCGGTCCGGAGCTCGAGAACCTGACCATCACGCTGATCACCGCGTTCGGTATCGCCGTCGTGAAGGCGTACCTGGTCGTCAAGCACTTCATGCACCTGCCCGTGGCGCCGCGCTACGTTGGCTACCTGGTCGCGACGGGCCTGCTATTCATGCTCCTGTTTTTCGCCGGCGTTGCGCCCGACGTCATGAGGATGGAAGGGACCCGTTGGGAGAAGCCTTCCTGGATCGAGGCGAATCGCGCGTTCCAGGCTGGCGATCACGATGGGGGCCATCACTGAGGGGGCACGCCATGACTTCGTCCGGCTACCGTCCGATCCGCGTCGTCGCCGAGCAGAGGACCGAGCCGCTCGTCCCCAATGGGGTGATGGGCATGCTGATCTTCGTGGTCGCCGAATCAATGCTCTTTGCCGGCCTGATCAGCGCGTTCACGATCATTCGCAGCTCCGCCATCGTGTGGCCACCGCCGGGTCAGCCGCGACTCCCGTTCGAGGCGACCGCCGTCAACACGGCCGCGCTGCTGGCATCCGCGGTCGCGCTGTATTGGGCGCGCCGGCGCTTCGACCAGAATCGCCGTGCGGCGCGCGTGCCGCTCGGAATCGCCGTGCTCCTCGGTGCGTTCTTCGTCGCATCCCAGGGGGCCGAGTGGGTCGCCATGCTGGGGCAGGGCCTCACGCTCACGTCGAGCAACCTCGGCGGCTTCTTCTATCTGATCGTCGGGTTCCACGGCGTCCATGCGATCGCGGCGCTCGGGGTGCTGATCTACGCCTGGGTGCGCTTGCAGCGCGGCTGGCTCGCGTCGAGCCAACTCGGGACGGCAGAGGTGTTCTGGTACTTCGTCGCCGGAATCTGGCCGGTGCTGTGGCTGGTGGTTTACCGATGAGCGCCGTGCGCGCCGCATGGGTGGCGGCACTCTGCGGGATCGTCGTCTTGCTGCCGGCGGCGGCCCGAGCGTGCGCCGTGTGCACCAGTCAGGACGACGCGGCCTTCAATGTGGCGATGCTGAAGGGTACGGCGCTGCTCTCGCTGCTGCCGCTGGCGCTGATCGGCGGCCTGGTCTGGTATCTGCGCCGGCGCGCGCGGGAGATTGCGGACAGGGGGACGTCGCCCCGTGTCGCCCACGAGTCTCCGCGCTGAACGGGATCCGTCGCGCGCCTACAGCACCAGGTTCACGAGCCGTCCCGGCACCACGATGACCTTCCGCGGTGTCTTGCCGGCGAGATGACGCTGCACGTTGTCGGCGGCGAGCGCAGCCGCGCGGATGGCGGCCTCGTCAGCGCCGCCGGGGACCTGGATCTCGTCGCGGCGTTTTCCGTTGATCTGGACGGCCAGGGTCGCCGTCTGGGCCTCGAGGAGCGCCGCGTCCGCGACGGGCCACGCCGCGTGGGCGATCGACTCGGCATGGCCGAGCTTGTGCCACAGCTCCTCGGCCAGATGGGGCGCGAGCGGCGCGAGCAGCTTCAGGAACGCCTCGCCGGCCGCGCTCGGAAGCGGCCCTTCCTTGGTGGCGTCGCGGACGAAGACCATCAGCTTGGCGATGGCCGTGTTGAAGCGCAGCGTCTCCAGGTCCTCGGTGACGCCGTGGATCGTCTCGGCCAGCAAACGCTCCTGCGCTTCCGGGCCGCGGCCGCCCGGCAGCTCGCGCGCGGGTTCTCCTGGAGCGTCGTCGTCGACGAAGAGTCGCCAGACCCGTTGCAGGAAGCGGTGCACGCCGTGGATCCCCTCGAGGGTCCAGGGCGCCTCTTTGTCGAGCGGGCCCAGGAACATCTCGTAGAGGCGCATCGAGTCGGCGCCGTACCGAGCGACGACCGTGTCCGGATTCACGACGTTGCCGCGGCTCTTCGACATCTTCTCGACCACTTCCTCGAGCTCGAGGTCGAGTGTGGGATGCAGCGCTCGGCCGTCGAGGAGTCGGACCTGGTCGGGACCCACCCAGCGCGCCTTGAGTTCGCGCCCGTCGGCTTCCGCCACCGTGCTCTCGCCGTCGCTGCGGATCTCGCGAAACGAGTAGTGCCGCGGCTCGGCCTGCGGATCGTCGCTCACGTTGTCGTCGTAGTAGCGCCAGCTCGCGCCGAGGATCATGCCCTGGTTGACGAGCTTACGGAACGGCTCCTGGGTCGAGACGAGATCCAGGTCGTACAGGACTTTGTGCCAGAAGCGCGCGTAGAGCAGGTGCAGCACTGCGTGTTCGGCGCCGCCCACGTAGAGATCGACCGGCATCCAGTACCGCTCGCTCTCCTTCGACCACGGCTCCGTCTCGTTGTGCGGATCGACGAAGCGCAGGAAGTACCAACAGCTACCCGCCCATTGAGGCATGGTGTTGCGATCGCGGCGCGCCGGTCGACCGGTCTCCGGATCGGTGGTTTCCATCCACGCGGGCGCGCGTTCGAGGGGCGTCCGCTGATCGCCCGAAGGACGGAAGTCGTCGAGCTCGGGCAGCAGGACCGGTAGCTCGCGATCCGGAACGAGGTTCACGGTGCCGTCCTCGAGATGCAGCACCGGGAACGGCTCGCCCCAGTAGCGCTGGCGGCTGAACAGCCAGTCGCGGAGCTTGTAGGTGACCCGGCCGCGACCGTGTCCCCTGGCCTCGAGCCACGCGATCGACTCGCGCTTGGCCTGCGCCGTCGGGAGTCCGTCGAGGAAGCCGGAGTTGACGCTGGTGCCGTCGCCGGTCGACGGCAGCTCCTGCCCGGCGACATCGACGACCTGGATGATCGGCAGGTCGAAGCTCTGGGCGAACTCGAAGTCCCGTTCGTCGTGAGCCGGGACGGCCATGATCGCACCGGTTCCATAGCCCGCGAGGACGTAGTCCGCGATCCAGATCGGAATGCGCGCGCCGGTGGCCGGATGGATCGCGAAGGCACCGGTCGCGACGCCCGTCTTGTTCCGTCCGTCGGCCATGCGCGCACGCTCGCTGCGACGACGCGTGGCTTCCACGTACTCCGTGACGGCAGACCGCTGCTCCGCCGTCGCGATGCGCGAGACCAGCGGGTGTTCGGGCGCCAGCACCAGGTAGGTGGCGCCGAACAGCGTATCCGGCCGCGTCGTGAAGACTTCGATCGCGAGATCGTCGTGGTCGGCGACCGGGAAGCGCAGCTCGGCGCCCTCGCTGCGGCCGATCCAGTCGCGCTGCATCTTCTTGATCGGCTCGGGCCAGTCGAGCTCGTCGAGATCCTCGAGCAGACGATCCGCATAGGCGGTGATCCGCAGCATCCACTGCTTCATCGGCATTCGGACCACCGGGTGGCCGCCGCGCTCGCTCTTGCCGTCGATCACCTCTTCGTTGGCGAGCACGGTGCCGAGGGCCGGGCACCAGTTCACCGGCACCTCGGCCTGGTAGGCGAGATCCTTTTCGAAGAGCCGCTGGAAGATCCACTGGGTCCAGCGGTAGTAGCCGGGCTCCGTCGTGTCGATCTCGCGGGACCAGTCGTACGACAGCCCGAGCGACTCGATCTGGCGCCGGAACGTCTCGATGTTGCGCCGGGTGGTCTCGCGCGGATGCACGCCGGTTTCGACGGCATACTGCTCGGCCGGAAGACCGAAGGCGTCCCAGCCCATCGGATGCAACACGCTGAACCCACGCATCCGCTTGTACCGGGCGATGACGTCGGTGGCGATGTAGCCCTTCGGGTGCCCCACGTGGAGCCCCGCCCCGGACGGGTAGGGGAACATGTCGAGCACGTAGTATTTGGGCTTCGCCGGGTCGAGCTCCGCCCGGAACGTGCCGCGTTCCCGCCATGTCGCCTGCCAGCGGGACTCGAGG
Source organism: uncultured Spirochaetales bacterium (assembly GCA_964403735.1). Taxonomy (GTDB): domain Bacteria; phylum Myxococcota_A; class UBA9160; order UBA9160; family PR03; genus CAADGG01. The sequence goes on from CAYOHN010000041.1 coordinate 10,121, forward strand.
AGATGCGGTTCGTACGGCATGGCGAAACACGATAGCGCCCTGCGTTCCCCCCGCCGCGTGCGGGAGCTACGCTGCGCGCGTGAGCGAAGAGTCGAACTCCGGTCGGCCGCCTCAGGCGCAGCAGCAGCCGCGATCGCGGGTGGGCTCGGCGCCCGGTGAAACCTGGGCGGAGATCTTCGTCGTGTCGGACGGCACCGGCGATACGGCCGCCGACACCGTCCGGGCGGCGATGCTGCAGTTCCACAGCCGCTGGCGGATGCGCAAATTCCCCGACGTACGCAGTGCGGCCCAGGCTCGGACAGTGGTGCAGGAGGCCGCCGCGGCCAACGCGCTCGTGGTCTTCACGCTGGTGAACCGAGCCGCCGCTCAGGCTCTGCGCGATCACGGCGGCCGCCACGGCGTGCCCACCGTGGACCTGCTGGGTCCGTTGATCGCGAACATCGCCGAGCATCTGCACCTGGAGCCGCGGCTCGAGCCCGGCCTCCTGCACGGCTTCTCCGACGAATACTTCCGGCGCATCGAGGCGGTGGAGTTCGCCGTGCGCCACGACGACGGCGCGAATCTCCACACGCTGCATCAGGCGGACATCGTGCTCGTCGGTCCGTCGCGGACGTCGAAGACTCCCCTGTCCATGTATCTGGCGCAGCGCGGGCTCAAGACTGGAAACGTTCCGCTGGTGCCGGGGATCGAGCCCCCTCGCGAGCTGCTCGAGATCGCCCAGCGCAAGGTCTATGGCTTGCTGGCGGACGCCGAGCGGCTGGTCACGATCCGGCGCGCACGCGTCCGCGGACTCGGTACCACGATCTCGATCGGCTACGCCGAGCCCGAGATCGTCGAGCGGGAACTGACGATGGCTCGGCGCCTGTTCCTGCAGCGGGGCTGGCGAGTGATCGACATCACCGGCCGGGCCGTCGAGGAGACGGCATCGCGGATCCTCGAACTCCACCACGGCGGATGGGCGATCGGCGTGGATTGACAGCCCGGACGCGTGGCGCAGCAGACGCCGCGCGGGCCAGGACCCGACCGAGCCGGGCCCTGGCCTGCGTGCCTACTGATCTCCTTCCCGCAGGCCCAGCTTCCGCTCGCGTTCCTTCTGCGCATCGAGCAACGCGCGCTGTTCCTCGCTGAGCAGCGCCGTCGCCACCTTCGGCCGCAGGATCGAGTAGAACGCCGGCACGACGGTGATGGCGCCCAGCATGTTGATGACCATCAGGATCACCAGCAGTTGCGCCATCTCGGCCTGGAAGCGCAGGTTCGAGAACGACCACAGGAAGATGCCGCCGACGATGGTGGTGGCCGTGAAGGTCACCGCCATCCCCGTGGTGCGGATGGCGCGGCGCACGGCTTCGTCGATGTCCTCGGTGTCCACCACCTCCTGCCGAATCCGATCCACGATGTAGATCGCGTAGTCGACGCCGATGCCGACGCCCACCGCCTGGACCGGCAGCGTGTTGATGTTGAGGCCGACTCCCTTGGCCGCCATGTACGCGAGCGAGAGCAGCGTCGCCGTCGACAGCTGGAGCAGGATGATGAACCCGCTCGGGATCGAGTTGTACGTGACCGAGTGCAGCACGAAGATCACGAACAACAACAGCGTGATGTTGGCCATGTGGCTGCGCTCGACTTCCTCGTTGATCGCAGCCAGGATGCCCATGATGCCGCCCGCCATCACGAACTGGACGCCCCGCGTCCACGAGTTGGTCGGCTGGAAGCGCGCGACCGCGTCCACGGACTTGGTGTCCTGCACGATCAAGTCATCGGTGCTGACGGCGACGGCGCGAATGCCGTGCTCCTCGCTCTCCCACCACCAGCTGACGTCACCTTCGGACCAGTCCGCGAGGCTGTCGGGCCACGAGAAGAAGTCGCCCTCTTCGACGCTGTCCCGTTCCGTCTCGTAGTCTTCGATCGCCCCGGTGCGGAACTCGTCCAGCCACTCCGGCAGGCCGTCCTCGCTGGCGTTGTTGACCGCGAGCTTCTCGTAGGATCCGTTGTCCCGGATCTGTACGTTCAGCGTGTGATCCCGGGTCGGAAGGATCGGGCCGAGCATGTAGTACCAGAGGTCGGTCAGCGATTCCCAGTCGAAGAACCCGGCATCGGCTTCCGCCTGATCCCGGTCGAGGCGCACGATCACCTCGCCCATCGGGTTCTCCTTGATGAAGTGCTCCGAGGCGGCGACGGCCTCGGTGATCGTCGTTCCCTTGTGATCGGGATAGAAGAACGTGACGCTGGCGTCCCGGCTGTCATCGGTCATGAACGGACGCAGGAATCCCGGAGCTCCGTTCGTCCGGAGCTGGAAGATCACCGTCCGGACGGTGCCTGGGTGCTGCGGCACGAACTGCCACTTGGGGTCTCCGTAGTGGTTCATCCGCCAGTAACCGCGGACGATCGGCGCGATCGAGACCGACGCCCCCATGTCCGTGTGCGTCTCCATCCAACGCTCGAACTCGGTCATGCGCTGGATTGGAAGCGGATCGGCGCTGGCGTTCTCTCGGTCTCCGCTCGAGAACACCACGAAGGAGTCCACGCCGCCGAAACGCTTGGCAATCTCGTCCGTGCTGACGTTGAACTCGTGATCCGGCCACAGCAACGGCGATCCCGGCGTCGCCTGCCCGATTTGCGAGTGGAACATCGTCAGGTACAGCGAGACGGCGAACAGCGCGACGGTGACGGTCGCCACCCCGTACTTTCCGACGGGATGCGTCGTCAGCCAACCGATGAAGTTGGTGAAGCGGATCATGAACTTCGGCAGGAAGTGGTCGTGCTCCTTCGGTGCGGGGAGATAGCAGATCATCACCGGGTGGAGGATTTCCACCGTCGCGAGGATCGCGAGCACCCAGAAGGCGCCGAAGACCGCCAGCTCGTACATCTGTGGAATCGTCGTGAGCATGATCACGAGCAGGCCCGCCGTGTCGGTCACGATGCCCAACGTGCCGGGGACGATCAGCTCGGCCATTGCGATGGTGGCGGCCTCGACCTTCGCGACCTCGGGATCGCCGACCTGCGGCGCCAGGATCTCGTAATCCTCGAAGAAGCGTTCGGCCATCTGCACGGTATGCGATACGGCGCGTGCCGTGATGATCATCGGGATCACGAGCACGAGTGGGTCGAAGGTGATGTCCATCCAACCGGTGAAGCCCGCCCCCCAGATCACCGTGGCGATGGCCGCCACGAACGGGATCAAGACGCCGTGCAGGCGCCGGAAGTAGGCGAGCAGCAGTAAGAACACGGTGACCACCGTGAGTCCGACGAAGAGACCGATCTCGAAGGCGTGCTTGATGATCCAGCCGACGTGAATCGGTTCGCCGGACACGAAGAGCTGGAGATTGCAGCCTTCCGGCCATTGCGACTCGGTCTTGGCCGTCGTCACCAGGCGCACCAGCGAATCGCCGATCCGCGTGAGGATGTTCCCCTCCTGCGCTTCGGTGCAGGCGGGATCCTGGAACTCCTCCTTGATCTTCTTCACGTGCTCGAAGACGGCGGTGTAGACCTCGGAGGTGCTGAGCCGGTCGGTGATGAAGCCGGCGGTGACCAGGGCGCCTTTCTCGTCCCAGGACACGAGTCGGCCGTAGATGAAGGGAGGATTCTGCAGCACCAGCCCGCGCAGTTTCTCGGCCTGCTCGGCGTTGGTCGGAACGTCCTTCATCAGCACGTCGGACGTGATCGAGCCGTCGGGCTCGATCTGGATCGCGCGTGTACTCGAGTGCGCCAGCGAGCGGATCTGGTCGTGGTTTACCGGATACGGCGGGAACTGGCGATCGAGCTCCTTCAGGATATCCCGGTCGCTTCGGCCGGCCGCTTCGAGTTTTTCGCGCAGCGCCTGCCGTTCCTCGATCCGCGAGTCGTAGCCGACGCCATCGAGGCGCCGCGTGATCTCGTTCAGCCGCGCCAATGTGTCGGGCGTGAAGATGGTGCCGTCCCGGACCACCACGCCAACTGCGACCAGCGACGAAGTGCCGAACTTCTTGGCGAACTTGTCCTGCGCGTGGATGAAGGGATGGTCCGGCCACTGCGCGCGTGCGCTGGTGTCGACTCGAACCGACGGTCCCGGCAGGGCCTCGAATCCCGTCGCCTGGAGGACCGCGTTGAGGATCGGATAGAAGAAGAACAGCGTCGAGACGACCAACGCCATCGCCACCCAGAAGCGGTTGCGGACGATGAAGCGCGCGAACTTCAGGGTCCTGGTCGGGCGCGCGTGACTGATTGCAAGCAGGTCGGGCGTTTCGGACATGGAGGTCTCCCGCTAGTGGCCTTCGGTACACGACGAGGCGGCCGGGCCACGAGAGACGCGCGAACGCATGATTCCGATTCCACGATTCCGGATCCGGATTCCCGATTTCGGATTTCCGGTTCCGGCTGGGCTTCGGATCTTGGCGACGCGCGCATCCCGGGAACGACCCGGCAGGAGACCGCCACCAATGGGGGGGTCGGCACACCCGTCTGAACGCTATCTCTGGAGGCTCCCCCAGGTCAAGCTCGGATCGCGGTGAGACTCGTTCGAGAGCCGTCCCGAGCTCCGCAGTGGAGGCCGACACGATGACCCCGGAAACTCGCGTCTTCGCGACCCGCGCGCTCCCCGGGACCGCTCTCTGGAGGCTTGCCCAGAGCGTCGACCTGGACGTGTGGCCGGAACGCTTTGCCCCTCCGCCCGAGGTACTCGCCGCCCGGCTCACCGGCGCGGACGGTCTGTTGTGTCTGCTGACGGATCGGATCGACGCCGCCCTGCTGGCGCGGGCCCCTCGGTTGCGAGCCCTCTCGAGTGTCTCGGTGGGGGTCGACCACATCGATCTGGTTGCCGCGACAGCTCGCGGCGTGCCGGTCGGCCATACGCCGGGTGTACTCACCGAGACCACGGCGGACCTGACCTTCGCGCTGCTCCTCGCCGCGGCCCGGCGCGTTCCCGAGGCCGACCGCTTCGTCCGCGACGGCGGCTGGCGGCCCGAACGAACCTGGGAACCCGACCTGCTGCTCGGTCGCGACGTCCACGGTGCGACGCTCGGCGTCATCGGCTTCGGGGCGATCGGCCGCGCCGTCGCGCGCCGGGCGCGTGGCTTCGGGATGCGCGTTCTGGCCTGGTCGAGAACGCCCCGCTCGCTCGGGGAGTTCGAGGAGCACGTCGAAACCGTCGCGCTTCCGGAGCTGCTCGCCCGCGCGGATTTCGTCAGCGTCCACGTCGCGCTGGCTCCGGAGACCCGCGGGCTCCTCGACGCACGGGCGATCGGCGCGATGAAGCCCGGCGCCATCCTCGTCGACACCGCCCGCGGCGGCATCGTCGACGAGGAGGCGCTCGCCGGGGCACTCCGGGAGGGTCGCTTGGCGGCGGCTGGTCTCGACGTCTTCGCCCACGAGCCCCTCGACCCGAGGAGTCCGCTGCTCGGGCTTCCGAACATCGTCCTGACCCCGCACATCGGCAGCGCGAGCGGAGCCACGCGCGCGCGCATGGCGGAACTCGCCGTCGACAACCTGCTCGCCGCGCTCGGCGGCCGGCGGATGGTCGCGTGCGCGAACCCGGAGGTCTACGAAACGCGTTGAGTCGGCGACTGCGACGCACGTTCGGTTAGTGCTCGAGTTCGACCCCGAGGTTGCGACCGATGCGCTGGATGGCGTTGCCGCTCGCGACCACGAACGCCAACTCGGCGATCTCGGCGGCGGAGAAATGGCGCTTCAGGGCGGCCATTGCCTCGTCCGAGGCCGCGACGTCGCGACTGGTTTCCCACGCGAAACGAACGACGGCGCGTTCCGGCTCGGCGAGCTCGGGGCTCTCGAAGCCATCCGGATCCAGCAGCTCGATCTGGGCGTCGGAGACTCCGGCCTGTTTGGCCATCGGCTCATGATGCCCCTGGCAGTACTCGCAGCCGTTGTGCCGGGCGACGGTCAGATACGCGATCTCGCGGATGCGGACCGGCAGCGAGAGTTCGCCGAAGTAGGTGCGCAGCAGGGATCCGAGTCCGCGCGTCGCGGCCCCCGAGTGGCCGACGAGTTGGACCAGATTCGGAACGCGTCCGAACGACTTCTCGAGTTCCTGATAGACGGCGGTCGCCTCGGGGGATTCGGTTCCGGGCGTGGCGTAGGGGATTCTGGGCATGGCTCCTCCGAGCAGGTGCGCTCGCGAAGTGGCGGTGCGGCGGGGACGGATTGCCCCGTCTTTGTGAGATGCGCGTGGACGCTCGGGGTTCGACCCGCGTCGAGAATCTTCTCGAGCGCACTCTCCGTACGGATTCAGCATGGATCGATCGGACGCTGGCTCCTGACCGGCCAACGTCCCGCCGCTTCCGCTGCCTCTACCAGCGCATCCGCAGATTCCTCGACGGAGCGCCGCAGCAGGCGGCTCTTCACGAAACCCGGGATGGGGAGGGCGACATCTGCGCGGAGTCGCAGCTCGATCTCGCTGCTTCCATCGGCGAGGGCGGTGACGATCCAGGCACTCGTCAAGTGATCGAGGCCGTTCTCGAACGCCCGCAGAGATCGGACTCTCTGGGTCATCGGCGCCTCCGCGGACCCCGTCCTACCGTTCCGTTCTACCGTTCGCCTGGCTTCGGTTCAGATGCCGGCGCGTGCGAAATGTGACGTTCGCGGCAGATCTCACGGTGCCGCGATTTCGCAACGAGACAGGAGACGACCTTGGAATTGAACGATCGACAGCGCGAGGACTGCGAGACCAGCCGCTGGGATTTCTCCGATCTACGCGCCCTGTTCCTCAACTGTACGCTCAAGCCGACGCCCGAGTTGTCGCACACGGAGGGTCTCATCGAGATCTCCCGAACGATCCTCGAGAAGAACGGAGTGACCGTCGAGGTGCTGCGCCCGGTCGATTTCGAGATCGCCTTCGGCGTCTATCCGGATATGCGAGAACATGGCCGCGCGAAGGATCAGTGGCCGGAGATCCTCGCGGAGGTGATGGCATCCGACATCCTGGTGATCGGAACGCCGATCTGGCTCGGCGACAAGTCCTCCGTGTGCACGCAGACCATCGAGCGACTCTACGCGGCATCGAGTCAGCTCAACGAAGCGGGGCAGTATGCCTATTACGGGCGTGTCGGCGGCTGCCTCGTGACGGGGAACGAGGACGGCGCCAAGCACTGCGCGATGAACACCCTCTATTCGCTGCAGCACCTCGGCTACGCGATTCCGCCCCAGGCGGACGCGGCCTGGCTGGGCGAGGCGGGGCCGGGTCCGTCGTATCGCGATCCGGGGTCGGGCGGGCCGGAGAACGAGTTCACGAACCGGAACACCACCTTCATGACCTGGAATCTGATGCACCTGGCGCGCCTGCTGCGCGATGCCGGCGGCTTTCCCGCGCACGGAAACCAGCGTTCTCAGTGGGATGCGGGTTGTCGCTTCGACTTTCCGAATCCCGACTACCGCTGACCGGCCGCCTCGTTCCGGAGCGGGCCGACATGGAGCAGACCGAAGAGCAGCGTCTGCACGACGTGATTCGCCAGCGAGCCGCCGGCC
>CAYOHN010000042.1:0-17250 GCA_964403735.1 uncultured Spirochaetales bacterium
TGCTCGCCGATGCCGAAGCCGAGGTGCGGATTGGGCCGCCGATCGACGCGGAACCGATCGGGCTCCGCGAACGCGTCGGCATCGCGGTTGGCCGACGGATACAGCAGACACAGCGAGTCGCCCTTGCGGATCCGTTGCCCGCGCAGCTCGACGTCTTCGATCGGCGTGCGGCAGAACTGGATCACCGGCGACGTCCAGCGCACGATCTCCTCGACGGCGGTCGGCACCAGACTCGGAGTCGCCTGCAGCTTGCACCGCTCGTCGGGGTTCTCGATCAGTGCGAGCAATCCGCCGCTGGCGGCGTTGCGCGTGGTCTCGTTGCCGGCGACGACGAGCAGCAGGAAGAACGACAGCAGCTCGAACACCGGCATCGGCGCCCCGCCGACGGTGGCGTTCGACAGCACGCTCACCATGTCGTCACGCGGCGCCTTGCGCCGTTCGGCCGCGAGCTCGGTGAAGTACGCGAAGAGCCCGTGCCGCGCTTCCTCGACGCCGTGGATCGGATCCTCGCCGGTCTGGTACTCGGAATCGGTCGCGCCGGCGATCTGGTTGGTCCAGCGGAACATCAGTCGCCAGTCGGCACGCGGAACCCCGAGCATGTCGGCCAGCACGTGCAGCGTCAGCGGCGCGGCGAGATCCGCGACGAAGTCCCCCGTCCGTTCACTGCCGTCCCCGGCCATCTCGGCGAGCAGATCGCGGGTGATCCGCTCGACCTCCGGCTGGCGCCGCGCGATCGCGCGCGGCGTGAACCAGTGGCTCGCGGCCTGGCGGTAGTCGCCGTGCTCCGGCGGGTCCATGTTCAGCAGGTGCCTCGCGAGCGTCCGCTCTCCCTCGACCGGCGCGCCCTCCTCGAAGATCGCGAGCCGCGGCGCGTTGCGGAAGCGCTCCGGCTGCTTCGAGATCCAGACGATGTCGTCGCGCTTCACGATCGCCCAGAACCCGACGCCGCCCGGCAGGTCGAAATAGCGGACGGGTGCTTCTTCTCGCAGCCGCCGCCATGCGTCGTGCGGATAGCCGGAGCGCGCAAAGGTGTCGGGACCGAGAACGTCGAGCGTATCGGGGAGCGGGGTCACATTCATGGACCGGGATGGTAGCGAGTTCATCGCCGCGAGGGGACGCACCGGCATCGACTATCCTTCGTCGACGACGACCAGCGGGACCCGCAGACGGGCCGCTATCGACCGCAGATGACGTCGTTGCTCTCCGCCGAGGCAGGGAAGGTCTATCTCGACACCGCCAACCCCCGCGTCTGTCTCCGCGGACCCGAGGACCGGTCCGCCCCGGACCTCGGGTATCGCTGGCTGCGGGACGACGAACTCTTTCCGTTCTACGAACTTCGGGCAGCCGCCGTCGACCTGCGCGGCCAGCCCGGAGGCTTCGATCCGGCCGAGGCGCGACGCCGCATCGCAGCGCAATTCGACACGCTGCGCCAGGCCAGCGTCCGCTACGCGGTCCTCGGCGCGTTCGGCTGCGGCGCGTTCTGCAACCCGGCGACCGAGGTGGCGCGGCTGTACCGCGAGCAATGGGAACTCCGGCGCGACGACTTCGCGCTCGTCGCGTTCGCGATCTTCGACGCCGGCTACGGGCCCGACAACTTCACGCCGTTCGCCGCGGCGTTCCGCTGAACCCACGGGCTCGAGATCGGCCGGCCGGCGCAGCGGGCTTCGGGGCTCGCACAGCCGGGGCGTCCGCGTCAGCGGCCCGGTCGGTTCTCCGTCCCTTCTTCCGGCGCCCGCCCATCGAGCTGCGCGCGAATGTCGGCGTAGACTTCTCTTGTGAGCGGGTAGCGGGCGATCAGCAGCGCGCCGAGTCCGGCGACGAGGAACGGTGTCCCGCCGTAGAGCGCCCGCAGGCCGCGCACCGTCTCGTCGCTCTGCGCGACGTCCGGCACGAAGCCGATCGCTTCGAGCACGAAGCCCATCGCGAACAGCGCGATGCCGCCTCCCGTCTTTTGGACCAGCATCCAGATCCCGTAAAAGCCGCCCTCGTGCCGATCGCCATGGTGGAGTTCCTCCCACTCGAGCACATCGGGGCCGATCGCTCCGGGCAGCATCCACAACCCGAGCGCACCGGCGCCGATGAACAGATTGAGGATCGGGAACCAGAAGCCGAGATCACGCGGGATCCACAGCACCCCGCTCGCGACGACGCCGAGATAGAGAAACGCGAAGAGATAGCCGTTCTTCTTGTCGTACCGACGCAGCGCGCGCGCCCACAGCGGTGCCGACAGGAAGACGCCGCTGAAGTAGCCGAGGATCACCGCCAGATCGAGAAAGGCGCTCTTGCCCATCGCTTCGACCCACGGTCCGAGCGCCGTCCCCTCGAGCCCTGTCGCGGTGAACACGTACTTGTTGACGAAGCGAAAGACAGCGACCGGAATCGTCGTCGCAAAGACTGCGCAGGCGTAGCTGCCGATCAGGATCCGCGCCGGACGGTTGCGCACCGGGAACGCGAGGATCTGGCGCAGATTGCGCCGCAGCGGCACCGGCGCGGCATGCCGAACGCCGGGCCGCTCGCGCACGTATGTGAAAGTGACGAACGCCGTCGCGGCGATGATGACCGCCACGACGGCACCACTCCAACGGAACGTCACGCGCGGCGCGAGCACGGCGAGCAGCACCATCGGCACCAGCGCCCCAGCCAGGTCTCCGACGTTGCCGATCGTGACGCGCCAGGTGGCGACGCGCGTGCGTTGGTCGTAGTCCGTGGTCAGGTCCGGCGCCAGCGCCTGATACGGCGTCTCGAAGACCGTGCGCGCTGTGAAAGCCCCGAGGAACGTCACCAACAGCCAAGGGAAGACGGCGCCACCGGTGAGGCCAGCGGGCGGACTGAACAGCAGGAACGTGAAGGCCGATAGCAGCGGCGCGCCGATCAAGAAGTACGGCCGCCGCCGCCCATGCCGGCTGCGCGTATTGTCCGTGACGTGCCCCATCAGCGGATCGGTCACGGCATCCCAGAGCTTCCCGATCAGCATCACCCACGCGAATAGCGCCGCCGGGAGCTTCAGCGTATCGACGTAGAAGAACGGGACCTGGGTGTTGACGAGCGTGTTCATCGCAGACAGCCCGAGCTGCGCGATCGCATACGAAGCGAGTACCGAGAACGAGAGCGGCGCGAGCGCGACGGGCTGCTGCGGCGACATGCGGTTGAGACTGTCCTCGGTGGACGAAGTGGCCGGGAGTGGGGACGTTCGTTCCGAAGTTGCGTTGCGTGAAACCGGGCTCTCCGTAGTTCGCAGAGCGTAGCTCGGCGCAATGCAACTTCGGAAGGAACGTCCCCGCTCCTCCTGAAATCTCTACAAGCGGATCGGAGGCGCGCCGAGTAGCCAGTGCGCTTGGTCACGATCGCTCGGAGCACGACGCACAGGGAGCTGCCGCTCGTTTGCATCGGGGGTACCCTCTGCGTCGAGTTCCCCAGGCCGGTCCCGACGTGGGGCCACGTGCCCGAGTACGAACGCCACGAACTCGAGAAGGCGCTCCCCCACCAGATCGTCCGCAAAGAACTCGGGGCGTTGCGGGCTCGCGGACGCGAGTCGGGCTCGCCAGTAGCGAGATTCGTGGAGCGCGAGATCCGCGCGCATCTCGACTGCGACGTAGTGGCTTCCTTCGCGCTCACTGCGATGACTGCGACGACGATCGCCTCGTGGCCTTCTCGTGTTATCTGGAGCTGAAGACTATCCGGAGTCGACGGGAGGAGGGAGGCGTAGAGAAGGGCGAGGCTTCTGTCCGTCGTGCGGCGGCCGGCGCATGGCCGAGAGGCGGCCGACTGGGTGGATCGGGTTCTGCCGGAAGTCACGATTCGACAGTGGGTGCTCACGCTGCCCTACCCGCTCCGCTTGCCTTGCGCCTGGAACGCGCCGCTGACGAGATCCGTGCTGCGCGCGTTCCTGCGCGCGCTCTTCGCCGGCCAGCGGCGCCGTGCAAAGCAGGTTCCCGGAGTTCGACGGGGGCAGTGTGCGGCGGTGACGTTCATCCAGCGCTTCGGCTCGGCGATGATCCCCACACCGCACTTCGATCGCCGGGTGTTGGACGGCGTCTACGCGGGACCCGCCCACTCGCCGGGTCCGTTCCTGCCGCCGCCTTCTCCAGAGACGGAGGACGTGGCGCGGGTCATGGCCGGGACGGCGAGGAGTGTGATGCCGCTCCTCGAACGCCGTCGCCCAGGGCGGTGGCCTCCAAGACGAGGCGGCAGACGAGGACCCGCTGATCGCGACGCTGATCCCTCCTACAGCGGGTCTTCGAGGTGGAGGCCTTTTCCTGCTCGAGCTGCGGAGGACGCACGCGGGTGCTCGCCGCACCGAGCAGGCGCCTCGCACTAGCTCGCGCCACGGCTCGTTCGGCTGGCGGCAGGATCGGTTCCGAGTGGCGTCGAGCGGCAGGGGAAGACCCTCTTCGCCGACTGCGAGCCGGGCCTCACTCGGATTCCCGGTCGCGTAAGCGGCAGCGAACGGGGGCCGGCAGTGGCCCGCGGAGCTTACGTCGAGCGGAGACCCCGCTGCATGTCCCGAGATGACGCTTCCGAAGGACGTTCTCGTTTTTGCGGAAACCTGGGTACGGCCCTGACTGCTCGCTGTCTAATGGCGCCAGGAACCCGCGCCGACGTTGACATCGAAGTCATGAGCGCTAGTTAAGATCTATTAGAAATCTAGACAGCGGAGGGGTCCATGGGTCGGTCGAAGGTTCTTTCCATTCTCATTTCCGGCCTCACCGCGGGGCTCGTTGCCGGGCTGTTCGTGGCGCCCGCCGCCGCGCGCGCCCAGGTGGAGGTGCTCGGCGGGCGCACGAGCGTGGTTCTCGATACCGCGACACTCGAGGCTGCCGCTGGACTGGTGCTCTCGAGTGTCTCGCCGGAGGTCGAGAGCCCCGGCTCGCTGCCCGGCTCCGTGGCCTTCCCGATCAACGCGCGCGACGCGTCTGCGCCGCTCCTCCCCACCTCGTTCACCTACGATCCGAACGACTTCCTCGGCTCCTTCGCTGGCACCATCGAGCACGACGGATCGGTGCTCTTCAACGCCGACGTGATCGAGGTCGGCAACTTCACGATCGGCTTCGACCCTGCCCGCGCCGGTACGCTCGGCGGTGAGGCGAGCGGCTTCTTCGTCGAGAGCACTACCGGCATCGCGGCGATCCTCTTCGATCTTCGCAATCCGAGCCTGCTCGATCCGGCGGCGAGCACGCTGACGATCGGAGCCGATCTGCTGGTCTCCCCCGAGTTCGCCGACGTCCTCGAGGACGCCGGTCTCGCCGGTGCCGACGTGGGCGACGCTCAGGTGGACGCCCTCGCGCTCGTCGAGATCGCGGGCGGCCGCACCAGCGTCGTACTCGATACGGTGACGCTCGAGACCGCCGCAGGCCTCGCGCTCTCGAGCGTCAGCGAGGGGGTTCTCGATCCCGGTGACGCGCCGGACTCCGTCGCGTTCCCGATCGAGCCGCGCGATGCGGCCTCGCCGGCGCTCCCGACGACCTTCGCCTTCGATCCGCGCGATTTCCTGGGGTCGTTCTCCGGCACCATCGAGCACACCGGGTCGGTCTTCTTCAACGCCGATTCAACCGAGGTCGGCGACTTCACCATCGGCTTCGATGCGGCTCGCGCCGGTACGCTCGGCGGCGAGGCGAGCGGCTTCTTCGTCGAGAGTACGACCGGAATCTCCGAGATCCTCTTCGATGTGCGCAACCCCAGTCGCCTCGATGCCACGTCCGCCGGTCTCCAGGTCGAGGCCGATCTGCTGGTGTCGCCCGAGCTCGCGACGTTGTTGCAAACGCTCGAACTGGCCTCCAGCGATCTCAGCGGCGCGGATGTGGGCGACGCGATCGTGAACGCCTTCCCGCCGACGCAGGTCGAGATCACCGGCGGGCGCACCAGCGTCGCCCTCGATACCGCGACGCTCGAGTCGGCCGCGGGCCTCGAGCTCGCCGGCGTCTCGTCCGAGGTGATCGTTCCCAGCTCGCTGCCGGATTCGGTGGCGTTCCCGATCAACGGGCCCGATGTGTCGCTTCCGGCGCTCGGCACGAGCTTCGCATTCGACGCCACGGACTTCCTCGGCACCTTTTCCGGCAGCATCGAGCACGCGGGTTCGGTGTTCTTTGCCGGAACCCCGCAGACGGAGGTCGGGAACTTCACGATCGGCTTCGATGCCGCGCGGGCCGGCAGCCTCGGCGGCGCCGCCAGCGGCTTCTTCGTGGAGAGCAGTGTCGGCGTCGCAGCGGTCTTGTTCGATGTCGGCGCGCCGCGCCGGCTCGTTCCGGATCCGGGGGGCGTCGAGATCGAGGCCGACCTGCTGGTGTCGCCGGAGTTCGCAGACTTCCTCGGCGATGCCGCGCTGGCCGGCGCGGACGTGGGCGATGCGCGCGTCGAGGCCGTGCCGGAGGCAGGGTCTGTCGGTCTCGGTCTAGTGGCCCTCGCGACGCTCGCCGCGCTCGCGCGACGGCGGGCCGCCTGACGCAGCGGTAGAGAATGCCGATTCGACGACGCCATCCGCCGGGCCAATCTGGAGTTGGGCGCACTCCTCGCCGAGCACTTCGAGAACCTCGAAGACGGCGAGGGAGCGGCGGCGGGACTCGAAGGCAAGGAGGCACCGGGCTGAGCGGAGCCGTTTATTGCCGGGAGCTGACCTGCGGCGTCGGTCGGTGTCAGGAGCGGAAGCGACGACCTCGGCGGCGGAGGGCTAGCAGCACGAGAAGCACCTCGGTGCCGAGCAGGCCACAGGAAGATTTCGCCTCCCGGTCGTCCGACGCCGAGCTGCACTGCGGATCGTCGAGGTCCGCCAGGCCGTCGTTGTCATTGTCCCAGCCGTCGTCGCAGTGCGGATTCTCCGCGTTCGGGCTTCCGTTCCCGGTGCAGCCCGGGTCGAGAGCGTCGGCGTGGCCGTCGCCGTCGTTGTCGATTCCGTCCGAGCAGGCGCCGACTACGCTTCCGGCGTCCGCCGGGTCGGTTCCCTGGATCCGCTCGTCGAAGTCGAGCACGCCGTCCTCGTCGCGGTCGATCCCGGCGCGATCGCCGGAACCCGGCGGCACACAGGTATAGGTGAGCTCCTGTCCCGGCGTCTGCGCGAGGGCGCGCAAAGCGGCGTCGCTGATCTGGACTCCCGCCTCGTCGCTCTGGAACTCCCCTGGGTCCGGGCGATAGACCCAGCCGCGAGAGATGCCGCCGACGACGCCCTTCACCACGAGTTCGCACTCGGTCACGGCACCGCCCAGGACCAGCGAGGAGAACGCGGTCTCGGCTCGCTGGATCAGCAGCGAGATTCGTGCGTGGGTGTCGGCACTGCCGCTGCCGGCCAGCGTGATCTGCTGGCCGACGACGGGCGCGAGGTCGCTCGGGAAGGCGAGCGAGAACTGCTCGAGATCGCGTTCTTGCGTGTCGCTCAGGTCGAACGCGGGCGCCGCGAGGAAGTTCTTCACGGTGTCGATGGAGCCGTCGTGGAGGAAGCCGAAGCCGCGCACCTCGTCGCCACCCGAGCGGAACATACCGATCTTGGTGTAGAGGTTGCGCATCTGCGCCACCTTGAAGTTCTGGGGTTCGCCCTCGAAGCTCTGCTCGCCACCGCTGCCGAAGAAGCCCTGGGCCGGATCGAGGGTGTGGCAGCCGTTGCAGTTGGCCACGACGTCGGTGATCGGACCCTCGAATAGAGTGGCCCCGGCCTGCGCCGAGGCGTTCAGCGAGTTGTCGAGGCCTCGCACCGGGTTGGGCGGGAGCTGCACCTGCAGGATGAAATCCGTGAAGGCCTGCATCTCGGCGGGCGTCGGCAGCTCGTCGCGCCCGAGCAGCCCCTCGAAGGCTACGATGAAGTTATCGAAGGAAAGTTCCTCGTTGCAGGGGGCCCCGCTCGGCTCGTTGCAGGGGTCGAGCCCGAAGAAGCCGTCCACCCGGTCTCCGCGCCAGTGCATGCCACCGTGGGTGGCCAGCCCGCGCAGGGTCTGTGTGGTCATCGGCCCCTTCATCGGGTGGAAGGTGGTCTCGGCCGGGAGAAAGGGAATCGCGGACGGCTGGGTGTTCGAGGTGACGACGTCGTCGGGGTTGCCCAGGTTCCAGGCCAGGCTGTCGAAGTCGGCGAAGATGTGGCAGCTCGCACAGCTCGCCTCGCCGTTGCCCGAGGAGAATTCCGCGTCATAGAGAAAGGGCCGGCCCGTCACGAGCGAGTCGGGTTCGGGGTTGTGCAGCGGGATCCGGTTGATCTCGTTCCGAGTATCCAGGTCGATCACGGCGACCGAGTCGTCGAAGCGGGTCAGGACGTAGAGGCGTCCGTTCGCCTCGTCGAGAGCGAGACCCGCCGGTCCGCCCGGAACGTCCAGGTACGCCGCGCTCGCGACCGTCGGGTCGAAGCTCGTCGCGAAGGACGGGTCCTCGAGAGCAGCAGTCTCGAGGACGCCGACCTTGCCGGAGCCGAAGGCCGCCACGTACAGCGTGCTTCCGTCGCTGGACACCACGGGCTGGAGCGGCGTCGCGAGGCTGTGGTCCTTCTGGGTGGGGTCCACGAGGTCCGGCACGTCGGTGTGGAGCCGGGAGTAGTCGATGTGCTGGTTCAGGTGGCGTGGCGCCACGCTCACTCCGGTCGGATCGATGACGGTGATGCGCGACTCGGAGAGATGGCCCTGCACGGTGCTTCCTCCGTGAACCCCGGGCCCCTCGAAACGGACGTGATTGGGCAGTTCGGTGTTGGTCACGTAGAGTTTCCCGTTGACCGGATTCGCGACCATGTTGAAGAGGATCGTCCCGACGTGGTCGAACTCCATTACCGAACCCGGCGCCAGGGAGTTCGCGTCGATCGCGAAGACGTCGTGATCCGGAAGCTCGAGATCGACGACCGCGCTCCAGTCGCGGCCGACGGCGTCCCGCCACGCGCTGCCGTCGAAGTTGACGATGACACCCGTCTCCGGAGCCGGATCGCCGTCGGCGTTGTCGCTCGGTCCCGGGACCCCGCCCGGGGCGCCTCCACCCGGTCCGGCGGAATCGAAGCCGTCCGGAACGCGGGTCTCGGTGATCGCCGTCGTCTGGTTGCCCGAGTGGAACGCGGCCGCGTAGACCGTGCCGCCGTCCGGGCTGACTGCGAGCGCCCGCGGCGTGTCGGCGAAGAAGCTGACGACGGAGAGCGGCGTCCCGCCGAGCGTGTCGCCGAGGGCAGCGGCGTCGAAGACCCACACGTCGGCGCGGCCGACGCCGGATGTGGTGAGCTGCGGATCGCCTGCACCGGGAACACTGGCAAGAGACGGGTGGCTGCGGTGCTGTCCGCGGCGTGCGGTCGTGATGAAGGCACGCCGTCCGCCCGTTCCTGCGAAGACGATGTCGCGCGGCTCGTCGCCCACCAGCAGGGTGCGGGTCACCCGGCGGTCCGGGATGTCGACGATGCTGACGCTGTCCGAGAGGTGGTTCACCACCCAGACTTCCTGGTCGCTGCGCGCCGCCACCGCCACCGGCTCCATCCCGACCGGCACCGAGAAGAGTCGTCCGAGCCCCGCGCTGTTCACGCCGAAGACCTCGAGCGTGTTGTCGGGCGTGTTGGCCACGAACAGCAGCGATCCGCTGGGCGACACTGCGATGGGGCGGACCGGGCCGGATTCGAAGGCGACGAAGGAAGGCTGGGCGAGAGCCGGGCCGGACGAGCACAGCGCGCCCGCGAGGACGAGGAATCGCAGCAGGGTGCACGGGCGCATCGGGACCCCCATGGAGCACGGATGAAGGGAATGGCGGCGCATCGTCTCCTGCGTCCTACTCCGGCGTCAACTCCCCGGACTCTCGAGGGAGGCGATCCTGTCCTCGTCGACGTCCACCGCGCACACCACACCCTTCGGACCGACGGCCTCCGCGAGCCGGAAGGTGAAGTCGCGTCGTGTGAAACGGCGGACGGGCGGCGCGGCGAGGTGCCTCGTCACGCCGAGCCGTCGGCGGCGAGCCAAGAGGCCGGATCCGATCCGAGGGGCGCCGGGGGCCGATCCCAGCGCGCGGGGGTGCCCGACATGCGCACGACCGGCGCGAGGCGGGTGAGGCGGCCCCAAGCGCTCTCCATCTCGATCTGCTGCTCGGCGAGGAAGGCCGGGTCGAGGCCGCTCGGTGCAGCACCCTCGTCGCAGCGGGGCAAACTCCCGATCCACATGGCGGTGCGCGCGAGGGAAACGCGGACGTGCCAGCTCCCGCCCTCGCGCGCCCTTCGCTCGAGGGCGCTCTGCGCCCCGAGCGCGGCGAGGTTTCCCGTGGTGTAATCGGTGACCGCGGCGGGCACGATCGAGGCGGAATTGCTTCCCCCGTGCTCGAGAGCCATTCCCGTCACGGTCTGGGCGAGCTGTTCCCAGCCCGCGCGCTCCCTCCACGGGCCCACGTGCCCATAGCAATCGACCGAGACGACGACGATGCCGGGCCGCAGGGTAGCGAGCTCCTCGGGCGAGAAGCCCCGACGAGCGAGCGCGCCGGGCCGATAGCCCTGGCACAGGACGTCCGCCTCCGGGGCGAGCACTGCGAGTCGCTGGCGATCCTCCGCGGTGTCGAGGTCGAGGAAGCACGATCGCTTGCCCGGGTTCGTGTCGACGACGAAGGCCTCGATCGAGGGCAGGTGCGGACTCCGGACGTGCAACACATCGGCGCCGTGCTCCGCCAGCGTCCGCGCGCATGTGGGTCCGGCCAGCACCCGGGTGAGATCCAGGATCCGCAGGCCCTCGAGGGGTCGCGACCTGCCGGAGCGCAGCGGTGGAAGCGGCTGCGGCGGCGCGTCGCCGATCCGCTGCACCTCGACCAGCGGCGCGGACGCGAGGGCGGCGCCTTGCGGGTGGGCGAGCCACTCCGCGCGACTGCGCAAGCGCGCCCCGCAGAGGCCGCGCTCCGCGAGGGCGTCCTCCAGGTCGGAGGCGCTCCAACCCGCCACTGCCCGCGCGATCGCGCCGGCCTCGTCCGCGCATCGGAGCAGGTCCAGCGTGCCGTCGCGCAGGTGGGGAAAGCCGCCATGGAGGTGGATCCACTCGCCGTGCCGGTCGCGGTAGAGCGCGATCGTGGGCCGGTTCGCATCCCGCATCAGGTCGAGCCCGGCCACGCGCTGCAGGGCGAAGGACAGGAGCGAGGCCGCTGCGCAGCGCACGTCGGTCGCGACGGTCTGGAAGTCGACACCACGCAGGGTCGCAAGCTCCGCCGCCGCGGCGCCGCAGGCGGTGATCGCGGCAGCCGAGGCCTCGCCCACCCGAAAGCGCGTCGGGAGGACGGGATCGTCAGAGTGGATCGCGATCCGATCGGTCATGCCGCGGGCGTCGGGCCACCCGAGCTGTTCGAGGAGATCGCGCGTCCATCCGACGGGGAATCCGGGGGCGTGGTCTCCCGGCCGCGTCTCTACCTGTTGTGCTTCCATCGCTTCCCAACTTCCCCTCCCGACGTTGACATCCCTCCTGCGCGGCCGGTGCCACCCTACCTTTGTGTGTACCCGTCGCGACGAGCAGGATCCGGCGCGCCGCGACGATCGTCCCGAGCCCGAGCGAGACGGGACTGCAGACGGCTCGAGTGCCCCCGCATGAGCCCTGTTCCGTGACCGCGCAGAGGACCGCGGACACCGGTGGCCTCGCTGCACTTCGGCTGCTTCAGGTCTCCGACGGAGCGGGGCCCATCAGCTCGAGAACCTCTGGCAGGAGTCGGCGCATGCTGATCATCTTGACCACCTCGAGTCCCTTCTCCCCTCGTTTCGCGATCGGAACGTGGCGGATCTTGCGCTCCATCATCAGCTCGAGGACGTCGAGCACGCTGGCGCTCTCGGGCAGCCAGAACACTTCTTTGGAGCAGTAGCGCTGAATCGGGTCGTCCCAGCGATTCTCTCGCTGCATCACGACCCGGGGCGCCACCTCGAAGGTGAGGTCCTGCTCCGACAGCATCGCGACCAGCTCGCCCTCCCGGGTGACGGCCACAGCTCCAACGGACTTGCGCGGGGTGAGCATCCGGTTCACCACGGTCTTGACCGTCTCGCTCTCCTCCGCGGTGACCAGAGGTCGAGTCTCGATGTCGGCCTGGTTGACGGCGGCGAGCGCGGCTCGGTCCGGGCTGCTCATCGCGTCGTGGGCGCACTTCATCCAGATCTCGAGTCGGCCCAGCCCCACCGGAATGCCGGTGGTGTCCCACGGCGGATCGGCCGGCTGGATGAAGGGGACGTGCCGGAAGCCCCGGGACTCCATCATCCTTCCCACCGCGACGAAGGGATCATCGAGCGTGAGCGCACTCGGGTGCGTCCGCATGTAGTCGTGCACCTGGGCGTCCGCATCGCCGTGGATCGGGTGCTCGGCGAGCTTGCGGAGGACGTCCCGGCCCGTGTATACGCCCTGGAGCTTCCCGGTGGCAGCGTGGACCACCAGCAGGCAGGCCACCCGGTCGCGCCGGAAGCAGTCGAAGACGGTCCGATAGGGCTGGTTGGAGCGAACCGGCGTGAGGAAAGCCGGCTCGAAGACCTCGCGCACGGGCTCCTGGGCGATGGACCGAAGGCTCATGGAATTCTCCTCCCGTCTCACGGTCGCGGGCGACGGGTTGCGCAGAAGATCATCTTCTCCCGGGCCATCGTGTCGATGTCGTCCAGGGAGAAGCCCGCCTCCAGCAGCAGCTCTTCCGTATGCTCCCCGTGGACCATCGCGGGCGCGGGGTCGAACTCGGCTCCGTCGTAGTTGGCGATCAGCATCTCCTCGCCATCGGAAGCCATCACCGGCGCGATCATGTTCCGGTCTCGAAGGTGCTGGTCGTCGGCGACCTCCTCGAGGTGCACGTGCTTCTGGGCGGGGATCTTCCCGATCAGCTCGATCACCTCGTCCGGCGTCATCTGTTTCGTGCGCTCCTCGATGGAGTCCCCGATCTCGTCCCGGTGGTGGAACATCTGCCAGGAGTCCGTGCAGTACTTCGCCAGGACGTCCGCGCCGAGCACCTTTCCGAGGGCCTTCGACGCCGCCGTGGTGACGGCGCCGATCACCACGTACTGGGGGACGGTCTCCGTCGTTCCGTCGTCTCGCTGCCGCTCGAGGGGCTTGCACTCGAAGTTCCCGAAGCTCGGCACGAACCAGTGCCGGTCGTGCGGCTGCCGGTCGACGCCGCTGTCCCCCATCATTTCATTGAAGCGCGGGGTCCATGCCGTCGTTCCCATGTAGCCCTGGCCCTCGAGGGCGATCCCTAGCAGTGTCACGTCGTACTCGAGGCCGATGCCGGTCTTCTCGGCGATGCGAATGCCCGTGGAGACATAGAGGGCGGCCCGACACGCGGCCCAATGGTCGATCGTGGACGGCCCCCCCAGATTGGGGATCCCGTCCTGCGCGCGTTGATACGTGTAGCCGGCGCGCGCGATGGCCGTGTGGTGGAGGCCGAGGCGATCGGTCCCATCGTAGCTGCAGTTCACGGCGACGGTGCGCGGGTCGACGCTCTGGAGGTGCTCGTAGGAAAGTCCGAATTTGTCCTGCAGGGAGTCGGCCAGGTTGGTGACCCGGGCGTGAAACCGCTTCTGCCGAGCGATGCGCCGGATGATCGAGATGGCGGTGTCGCTCTCGAAATCGATGGCGAGGGTCCGCCAGGTCACGCTCGAGCCGGGCATCTCTGCGCCGTAGTTGGTGGCCTCGTTGATCAGGCTCGCCCGTCGGGGCTGCCCCTGCTCGTCTTCGAAGGGCAGGATCAGCCGTGACCCGTCCACCTGGCGGACGTTCTCGATCTCGATGCCGCTGTGAAGCGTCCGCTCGAGATTGACCTTGACGCGTCCCTTGAACACGTGTGTGCCGACGAGCAGGACGAGCCCGGCCGAGTACTCCTGAATGGCCTGAAGCGCCATCGCGTGTCGTATGTTCATGGCTCGAATTCCTCCGGCTTCGGAATCCTATCATCGCTTTGGTGGGAACAGAGGGCAAATCGCGATCTCCTCCGAACCCCACCGGACCCACCGGACCCACCGGACCCGGTTGGAGCGCCCCTGGTGTTCGCGAACCCAGGCGCGCGGGCGTGGGGGGGGGGGGGGCCCCGAGAGCAGAGAGGGCGCGTCGATGGGGCAGGAAGCGGAAAAAGGAGGAGAACGGGGGGGACGTCCGTGACCGAATTCGATCTCGACGTCGGCCGTCGAAAAGTGTGCTCTCTATCCCGACCGACGCCGGCACGACGAGACCGGGAGGCGAACGCAACGCTCGGAGTGAAGTCATGCTCAGCGGCCGGAGGAGCGATCGAGCTGACGTCGCACGCTCCGGACCGTGAACCAGACCCCTGCGAGGACGAGCGGAGCAGCTGCGCCGGTGAGCAGATCGGGGTCGACGGGCCAGCCGAGCGCCTTCGCAGACTTCAGGCCGTAGCTGATCAGTCCCACTGCGTAGTAGCTGATCGCGAAGATCGAGAAACCTTCGACGGCCTGTTGCAGCTTCACCTGGAGCCGGGCGCTCCGGGCCACGGACTCGAGGATCGATTGATTCTGCTCCTTCTTGACGAGATCGACCGCCGTGTCGAGCAGGCTTGCGGCCCGGCCGACGCGCTGTGCCAGGTCCTGTGCGCGCCTCTCCGCCGCGTCGCAGGTGCGCATCGCCGGCTGCAGCGAGCGCAGCAGAAAACTCGTGTAGCGCTGATGGTCGCCGAGGACCTCGTCGTCGACCTCGGCACAGCGTCTCTCGACGATCCCGGCATAGGCGCGGGCCGCTGCGAAACGATAGGCATGGGACGAGACGATGTGCTCCACCTTGGCCGCTACGCTCGTGATCTCGCGGAGGGACTCCTCGTAGTCGATCTCGCCGCGCCGCTCGGCGAAGCCGAGCATCAGTACATCGAGCTGCGGCTCTAGACGTCCGAGTTCCGTCATGACCTCCCGCGCCCGGGGAAGCGCCAGCATCGCGAGCATCCGGTAGGTTTCGAGATCGAGAATGCGCTGCAGGAGTCGACTCAGCCGCTCCTCGTTGCGCGCGAGGTCCACGATCACGATGCGCACGAAGCCCCGTGCGTCGAGTTCGAAGGAGGACCAGACAGCCGCCGTACGCGCGGACATCCAGCCGCCGTAGATCACCTGCGAACCGAGCAGAGAGCGAGAGAGCTCGTAGCCGTAGGGATCGTGTTCCGAGTCGGGCTGGAGGATCTCGACCTGGACGCCCAGGAACATTCCGGCGAGCCACTGGCCCCGGTGGTGTTCGGCGACGAAGTCGATCGCAGAATTCCCGAACGGCGGCTTGCCGTTTCCCGGAACGAAGATCGTGTGGCTCAGGGCCTCCGTATGGCCTTCCCACTTGATCAGGCACGATCCCACCTCGGCGGTGTGGCAGCGGGCGTTCGGCGCGGGCAGCGCCGTACCGAACTCCCGGCAGAACTCCGCGAACTCCTTGCGACTGCGCGCGAGGCTGATGTCGTCGAAGAGCTGGACCACGTGGGTGCAACGGAACGGCGGCGCGACGCTCAGGGTGGGGCGTGCGTGCCATTCGTTGCTGAGTTCGATGCGCACGGAATGATGGTCTCGCGACACAGCTTTCTTCTCCTGGAAGCTGCAGAGTAGGACCGGTCGCTGCGGATTGCGCGTCCGGGGGGAGGGATCCGCCGATGAGAAAGCCGACGGGTCCCGCTCCGCAGACGGCGAGGAGGTTCGCTCTTCTTGCTGGAACCCACTCCGATGAGCGAGCGCTTGCTCGGCGATGTCGCCGAGTTCGCACGATCCGGAGCGAAGCGAGCGGGACCGACGAACCCGTCATCCACCAAGGATGTATACTCGACTTCCTGAGCCTGCCGCAAAGCCCCGAGCGGAGCGGCTCGGGTCAGTTCCGATCGCTAGTGCTTCTTTGTCCTACCGGTTGGGGTTCCCGGTTCGACCCGCGCCCGGCGACGGGAGAGTGTTTCCGCAGCCTGCTCGCGTAACGGAGGGGCTTCGCGCGGCGTTCGGTCAACCCTTCGCGATCGATTCGGCGCGCACCCGGATTCCCTCGCTCATGGCCGTGAAGCCGGCCCGGAGTCGCGCGCCCAGCAGCACACGCACGACGGGCGAGAGCCACCCCGAAAGTTCGAAGTGCGAGCGATACTCACAGCTCTCCGGCCCGAGGGGTTCGACCTCGTGCGTCCGGTTGCTGGCCAGCGCGCCCGTGAAGTTCGGCGCGAGCCCGTAGACCATGCGTCGCCCGGGCTCGTGCTCGAAGATCGTCTCCCGCTGAGGCAGCGTGGGCCCGAGCAGCGCGACCCGCATGTCGATCGGCTCCCCGGGAACCAGCGTCGAGGAGCACCCCACCACGAAGGGGTTCCACTCCGGGTACGCGTCGAAGTCGACGATGACCCGCCAGACCGTTTCCGCGGGCGCCTCGACGCGCAGGATGTGATCGATCTCGAAGGGCAACGCGAGCTAGCTCTCGAAGGCTCGATGAATCCGCCACGTCCCTTCGTGGCTCCGCTGGTAGTCGATGCTGGCTTGGAATTTCGAGGCATCGAGCATCGGCAGGGTCTCCGCGGGCATCCAGATGATCTGGCTGAGGAAGAGCGTCATCAGACACCCGCAGCATAGAGGATCACTCGCCCCGCCTCCGACCAGCCGGCGTTCTTTCCGCCTCCGTCCTCGAGCACCTGGATCCGACCAGCAGGAGGGAAGGAAGTTCTTCACGAGGACCTCGAAAGGATCGGACGTTTCGGGTTGTCTCGCGCATCAGCGAGACGAGAACGCAACCGGATTCGAAGACGTCCGGATCCGGCGTTCAACGTCGATCGCGAAGGTTCTCATGAAGAGAGCCTGCTTCGTTTCGCTGATTCTGGCGGCCGTCATCAGCGGGCACGTCCAGGCGGCGCCGGTCCCGACCGCTCGCGACCTGCGAGAGGCTCTCGAGGCCGGCGCAACGCCTGCAACCGGTTCTCGATCTACGTCCCGCCCGACGACGGCGACGAGTTCCACTTCGTCATCGGGCGCTACGGACTCTCCTGAGAGCTTCGCAACATCATCCTGCCGCTCGACTCGCGGCTCTCGACTCACGGCTCGCGCTGAAGTCGTCCTGGGAGCCGCCCGGGACGATCGCCGCCCCGAAGCGCGTGATGTCGCTCGTCGCGCTGCCGTAGTCTTCGTTCCAGCGCGCGCCACTCGACATCTGGAGGATGTCCTCGATGCGCACGCCCTCGTAGGCTGAGCCCGCGAGCTCCGGAACGTACCTCGAAATGGGTTCCTCGACGCTCTCGAAGCGGCGCTCGGCAAGCGCGATGCCGACCAACGCGGAGATGAAGCTCTTCGCGACGGACCAGGAGATCCAGCGCACCTCCGGCCCCGACGTCAGCCGGTACTCCTCGTGGACGATCTCGCCATCGACGAGCACGAGCAGGCCGCTCGTGTCCGTC
>CAYOHN010000043.1:0-17234 GCA_964403735.1 uncultured Spirochaetales bacterium
GCTTGAGGCCAACGAGCCCGGCATGGGCGGCGGGGATGCGAATCGAGCCGCCGCCATCGCTCGCGTGTGCCATCGGCACCATGCCGGACGCGACGGCGGCCGACGCGCCCCCGCTCGAGCCTCCGGGACTGTGCTCGAGGTTCCACGGATTCCGCGTCGGCCCATAGGCCAGCGGCTCGGTGACCGGCGTGAGGCCGAGCTCTGGCGTATTGGTCCGTCCGAGCGACACGAGCCCCGCGGCTGCCACGCGTGCGGCGAAGGCACTCGTCTCGCTCTCGACCCAATGGGCGTCCTTGAGCGCCTTCATGCCGAGATGACAGGGCTGTCCTGCCTCCTGTCCTCCGAGGTCCTTCATCAGGAAGGGCACTCCGGCGAATGGCATCGTCGACAGCCCCGGGGCTCCCGCCAGCGCCTCTGCCCGCTCGCGCGCGCGATCGAATGCCGGCAGGATCACGGCGTTCAACTGCGGATTCAGCGCCTCGACCCGCGCGATCGCGGCATCCACCAGCTCGATCGGCGTCACCTCCCGGCGGCGAACCAGCTCCGATTGTTCCGTCGCATCGAGCTGCGCCAGCTCGCTCCCCATGGTTTCCTCCTCGCCGTGCGCCGCGTCACCACGGCAACTTCTCGAAGTCGACGTTCCCGCCCGTCAGAACGACACCCACTCGCGTCCCCGCATCGATCGCGCGGAAACGCTCCGACAGCACCGCCGCCAGCGCCACGGCCGCACTCGCCTCGATCAGCAGTTTCGCGCGCTCCCATGCGAGTCGCATCGCCGCGATGATCTCGTGTTCTTCGACGACGACGACCTCTTCGACCTCGTCCCGCAGTACGGGCCACGTCAGGGACCCGAGACTCGTCAGCAGCCCGTCGGCGATCGTCACGGGTGCCTGCTGCGGGATTCGCACTCCCGCGCGCTTCGAACGCGCGGCATCATCAGCTCCCGCGGGCTCCGCGGCGAAGATCCGAATTCCCGGCACGAGGGCCTTCGCGGCGATCGCCGTGCCGGCCAGCAGTCCGCCGCCGCCCACCGGCGTCACGATCGCATCGAGCCGAGCGACCTGGTCGAGCAACTCGAGCGCCGCCGTCCCCTGCCCTGCGATCACGCGCGCATCGTCGTACGGATGGACCAGCGTCGACCCGAGCTCCGTCTGGAGCTGCGCCACGGCCTCCTCGCGGGCGGCAAGCGTCGGCTCGCACGGAATCACGCGACCGCCATAGTCCTCGACCGCACGGCGCTTCACCGCAGGCGCGGTGCGCGGCATCACGATGTGCGCGGGAATGCCACGCCGGCGCGCCGCCAGCGCCAGTGCCTGGGCGTGATTCCCGGAGCTGTGCGTCACGACGCCGCGCGCCGCCGTTTCGTCGTCGAGGCTCGCGACGGCGTTCCAGGCGCCTCGGAACTTGAAGGCGCCGACCTTCTGGAGCTGTTCGCACTTGAAGAACAGAGCCCTCCCCGCGAGGCGGTCGATCGTCGCGCACGTCGCCACGGGCGTGCGGTGCGCGACGCCATCGAGGCGCGCGGCAGCGGCGCGGATCGCAGCCAGATCGACGGGGTGCGCACTCACGACTTCGACCCGCCGCGCGCTGGAGTCAGTCGTGAGAGAAAATGCCAGCTCGCGCCGAGCGAAGCCGCGCACAGCACGTGCCAGACCGCGTGCCCCTGGAACCACAAGCTGTCCGGCCAGCACAACACCCGACGCACGTCGGCCTCGCGCAGCGCTACGGCGATCAGCAGCAGCCCGAGCGGCAGCAGCGCCGCGCGCGCCGATCCGCGACCCGCGCGGACCGTCAGCGCCATCGGCACGGCCGCCGCGAGGACCAGCAAGGGCAGCGCCACCCACGCATCGATCCGCCACTTGAACACCGCGATCAGGACATCGACCACCAGCGCCAACGCGACGGCCACGGGGGCCGGCACGCCGACGCGATGCCAGGCGAAGGCGGCCACTGCCACCACCGCAGCGTACGTCCCGACCATGTCGAGCCACTGGGTCTCGCGCGTGATCGCGGCGTGGAACAGGAAGCTGCCGATCCCGAGCAGGACGGCCGAACTCGCGAACAGCGCGGCCAGCGCGCGCGGCCGGGTTCGGAGCGCGAGCAACCCGACGAACACGAACGCGGCGTTCGACCAGGAGTTGAGCGGCTGCTGGACCGAGGGACGCGTCGCCAGCGGTCCGCAGCGCGTGTGCCGCTCGCAGTACTCCGTACAATCGGCGGGCGTCATCGCCGCCCACAGCGTGCCGTCAGGAACCGTTGCAAAAATCGCGATGCCGAGGACGACGAGCGCCCCCGTGCCCACGAGCGCGGGCCGCCATGCGAGCGGAGACCGGGAGGGAGTGAAGAAATGCGGGGGGACCGTCGGCACGAGTCGCTCATGCTAGCGCGCGGCAGCCGCTGGCTCCGCGCATCGGTTCGCACGAGTCCGGTGATTCATGAAGGGACGTAGCGAGGTCGCGCAAATGCGTGTTCTGGCTAGCCCGACCGCTCGAACTTCACGATCGCCCGGGCGACGTGCGTCCCGTCGACAGCGTTCACGTCCACCTCGGCGATCACGATCGGCCGATCGAATAGCAGACGGTCGGACGGCCGGCGCTCTCGCCCTCGCCATCGAAGCGCATGCCGAGCCGTTCGAGCACTCGGATCGACTCCCGATTCGGGGGATCGGTCCGTCCGGGCACGCGAGCGAACCCCAGCGTCTCGAGGGCATGGTGCAATACCGCCCGCGACGCCTCCGTGGCGTATCCGCGGCCCCAGTGGGCGGGGTGGATTGCGTAGATGAGCTCGGGACCGATCTCCGGCTCCAGCTCCGTGAGACTGACCGCACCGAGCCACGTCCCATCGCTGTGCCGCTCCACGATCCATTGGCCCCAGCCTGCCCGCGCGAACGAGGCGTCGCTGGCCGCGACGAGATCCGTCACGACCTGCCGCTCGATGACGAGGTCGTCCCACAGCCAGCGACGCACGAGTGGGTCGGTCCACAACGCGTGCAGCGCGTCGACGTCGGACGCCAGACAGGGACGCAGACGGAGTCGCGGGGTCTCGAGTTCCAAGCGATACGACATCAGGAGCCGATCCCGTGGAGGGCGCGCCACCGCCGCTCAGAAGCGGAAGGGCCTGCGCCCCGGTTCCGCTCTTGCCCAGGCGTTGCGGAATCCCTGCTGAGCCCAGTTTGCCTCGCTCCGTTTGCCCTGGGCTTCGAGACTTTTTGCCAACCCATAGAGCGACCAACCGTTGTTCGGGTGGCGACTCAGATCATCGCGGAACACCACCTCGGCATCGCGCGGGCGCCGCGCCTCGAGCAGGACGCGGCCCAGGACCTGGCGCAGCGGGACGTAGAACGGCGGCGGCTCGGAGTAGACGATGGCGTCCTGCGTCGCGATTCCCGCCTGGAGTTCCTGCACCGCAGCATCGACGTTCCCGCCCGCCACTGCCATCTCTCCGTCGAGGTGGCGCTTCGCGACCGCGAGACGCTCGCCTGCGGTCCCGCCGGCCGGATCGAAGATCGTCGCGCCGAGATCGCGATCCGCAGCGATCGCCGCGAGCGCCGCGCGTTCCTGCTCTGCCTCCGCCAGCGATCCGACGCGCGCAAAGGCCAGCCCGCGCGCGTAGTGCCAGAGCGCGGTCTGGAACGGACGCCCCGCCGGCGGTGTCGGCTCGCCGAGCACGAGGTCCCATTCTCCGAAGCGCGCGAAGGTCAGCAATGGAGTCGAGAGAAAATCCTGGAGGAACGGTAACTCGCGAACCTGGTCGTCGCGGATCTGCGCGACCAGCCGCCGCGCCGCCGTGAGCGAGGCGTCGAAGCGACCCTCGGCCAACGCGGACGCCCACAGGAAGTGCAGGTTGTGGGTGTAGTACAGAGCGGCGTACGCCCGCGGAGCGCGACACCAGGAGAACCACGCAACGTCGGCTGCTGCCGCGCGCTCGTTGACGTCCGCGGATTCGGCGTAGCGGCCGAGGCGGTAGTAGATGTGCGCCGGCATGTGGACCAGATGGCCCGCAGACGGGGCGAGCTGCCAGAGCCGATCCGCCTGCTCCTCCGCGCGCTCCGGCTCGAAGCGCTCGTAGAGGTGGATCCAGTAGTGCAACGCCCCGATGTGATTCGGATCGCGATCCAGAACCGACTCGAGCGCAGCCGACACCTCCTGCGTATGCTCCCGCGGCGCGCCGTCGTCGTTCCAGTAGTTCCACGGGGAGAGGTCCATCAGCGACTCGGCGAAGAAAGTCGCAGCGTGCAGGTTCTCGGGCTGGCTCTGCCGCAGCTCGCGCATGGCGTTCGCGAATGCTTCGTCCAGCGCGCGGCGCTCGGAGCCCGCCGAGGCCACGGGATCCTCCGCATAGCGCTCCTGGATCGCCTCGATCCACGCCTGCTCCGCCGGGCTCGCGTGCTTCGCGAGACGGCCGGCCTGCTGCGCAGCCTCCCAAGCGGCGGCCGCCGCATCCGGGCCCATCGGCGCATTGATGTTCGGACCGTAGGCGAAGGCGATCCCCCACCAGCACATCGCACACTCGGGATCGAGGCGCGCCGCTTCTCGGAACGAATCGATCGCCGCTTCGTGGTTGAAGCCGTAAGTGAGAGCAAGGCCTTGTTCGAAGTAGCGCTGCGCCGTCGCATTCTGGGTGGAGATCGGCATCCGGACGTCTCCCATGCCGTCGAAGAGACGCGGGGGCTGGAGCGCGCGGTCGTCCGCATCGGGACCGCCACGGCACGAGCCGATCGCCAGAGCGAGCACCACGGAACCGGCGAGTATGGCGAGTCGCGACATGGGCAACATGGTTCCTCTCCTCGGTGAACTACCATATCGCCTCGGAACCCGCTGTAAACCGGTGCCGTCGCCGGCGACGGGCGTCACGGGCGAACGACACCATCCAGGATCGATCGCGCTGCCCGCACCAGCTCTGCGTTGTCTACAGCGAGAGCGCCGTCGGGCAAGTCGAAGACATCTTCGAGTCCGATCCGGGTCGAGAACCCGCGTGCCGCCGCCGCGCGCAGCAGCGGCCAGGCGGTCTCCCCGGTGCCATGCAGTAGGCGCGGAGCTTCGACGCGCGCGCGATCTAGCGCTGCCGCGATCGCCGTGGCATTGGCGAGCGCGGACTCGACGTCGGGCTGCATCGGTTCGATCAGCACGCGGACACAGCGCCGCGCGAGACCACTCGCGGCGAGCAGATCCGCCGCCGGGAGATGCCAGAGCCCTGCCTCCACACCGACGCCGCGAGAGAGCAACAGATCGGCCACTTCGAGGGCCCGCGCCTCGTGGAAATTCACCGAGGCGAAATCCGGCAGCAACCGCCAGCCTTCGATCGCGCGCAGGCGCTCCGCGGGATCCGGGACGATCCAGGCCCCCGTGCTGACACCGATGGGAGTTCCGGGGCAGACCGCCCGAACGGCGGCCAGCACCGTCGCCACATCGTCGCCGGAGAGACTCTCGTCGCCGGCGACATCTCGAACATGAAGGTGGATCGCATCGGCGCCGGCAGCCCGCGAAGATCGCGCCGCCGCCGCGATCTCTTCCGCCGTCACCGGCAAGGCGGGATGTTCACCTACCGCGCGTGCGCCATTGATCGCCGCTTTCAATCGCACCGGTCGCCCGTCATCACCGAGAATCGCCGAGGCGTCGAACGTGTTCCACTGACACCCGGCGATCATGCATCGCTGTCGCGCGAACCACAAGGACCCCGGCGGGGTCAGCGTTTCGTGCGAGCGGAGCGGCGACGCAACTACGCGTGGCCAACGGCGAGCAACAGCGCCGTCCCGAGTTCCGGAACGGCGGCAAAGTCATCCAGTCTGAGTTCTACCGACTGGCGTCCGTCGCCTCGCGCGACGAGCCGACCGCATGAAGTTTCTGTTCTCGACGGTATGATCTCTTGGTTCCGCCCGAACCCAACCGCCAGTCGAGGAGCCAACGGCATGGAATGGATCGCGATCGTCACTGCGCTGGTTCTCATCGAGTACATGTGGATCGCGGCGCGCGTGGGCATGGCGCGCGGGAAGTACGGGGTCGCGGCACCGGCGACCACCGGCAACGAGATCTTCGAGCGCCACTACCGCGTGCAGCAGAACACGGTCGAGCAGCTCGTGATCTTCCTACCGGCGCTCTGGATCTTCGGCACCTACGCCAGTGGGACGATCGGCGCGGCCGTCGGTGTCCTCTTCCTGGCGGGACGAGCCGTCTACGCGATCTCCTACGTTGCCGATCCCAGCTCCCGCTCTGCTGGCTTCGCGATGACCTTCGCCGCCAATGTGATCCTGGTTCTCGGCGCGCTCGGCGCTGCCGTCAAGAGCCTCTTGTAGCCAACTCCGAGAGCCGTCCCCTTCGGTCCGACGCGGGCGCGCTTCGGGACTGCGATCCGGCCGCGGATACGGCCTCGAGGTCGAGATCGACCTCCTTCGGAGCGACGACGAACAGGTACTCCGTGTTGCGTAGGCGTCCCGGCGTTCCGACCTTGCGGCCCCGCGGATCGTAGATCCCGATCTGGGCTCCGACGTAGCGCTTGTAGTCGGCGGCCAGGACACGCACCGGTCCGCGCGTTGCCAGCAGGGCCTCGATCTCGGCGCGCGGAAGGAAACCCTCGTCGCTGAACGACGCGATCAGCACCGGCGCGCGCACGGCAGCGACGAGTGCCGCGTACGCTTCGCGGAACCGACGCCGCGAGTTGAAGGCGCTGCTCCGCTCGCGGCAGTCGCTGCGCTTGCACGCGATCCCGTAGACCTCGGGATCGTCCCAACGCACGAGCGTCTCCCAGACGTGGTAGTTGCCCAGGTAGGAATGCTGGTTGTACGGAGGATCCAGATAGGCGACGTCGCCGTCGAGCGTCGCCGCCGCGTCGATCGCGTCGAGATCGCTAGCCGAGCCCTTCCCGGCCGGCGCGCGTGGCAACAGCGCGGGCACCCGCAACAGCAGGTCCTTGTGCGCGCGTGGAGCCCACTGCTTCAGGTACGCCATCTGGACACCAGCGGTGGAGTCGACTCTGTCGGCGGCTTCCATCAGCGAGACCAGCAGCACGGCCTCGAGCTCCGGCTCGAGACTCTTGTCGACGATCGCCTCGCGGACGGCCTCGATGCGGGCGCCGTTCTTCGGCTGGAAATAGCGCGCCCGTTCACAGAAGGTCTCGGTGAACCAGCCCGCGCGGCCCGGCAACGCGTTCAGCTCCGCGACGAGCCGCTCGGCATCCCGGACGAGTTCCTCGCGGTCCGCTTCGACGTAGCAGCGCGCGAGCAGGTGGGCGTACGCCAGATGGTCGTTCGCACGTACGCGATAGCCGGCCGCCTTCAGCGCGTGGCCGACGCGCGCGGTTCCGGAGAAGAGATCGACGACGGTGCACGCGCCGGGGACGGACTGTACGGCACGAACGATTGCCGGCAGCAGCGTTCGCTTCGAGCCGAGGTACTTGATCACGCCTCGTTCGACCCGCGCCCGGCGGGGCCGTCGGTCGACAGGTCGAGAATGCGCAGCAGGCCGTCGGCGAGGTCGCAGAGCTGGCGAAAGGATTCCGGGGCCTCAGCGACGGGGTGCGCCGCCCACGCGCGGTTGTTGGAGAAACACTCGGGCAGGTGCCGCATGCCCGCAGATGGTAGCCGGAATGTTCCATTGCGGCGGTGAGCGCCAGGAATCA
Organism: uncultured Spirochaetales bacterium; assembly: GCA_964403735.1. Lineage (GTDB taxonomy): Bacteria > Myxococcota_A > UBA9160 > UBA9160 > PR03 > CAADGG01. Next base: position 7,615 of record CAYOHN010000043.1, read on the forward strand.
CGAGGCGGCGTCGCCCCGCCACTGATCGGCGATCGCCAGCAGCGCGCCGGCCACGGCGTCCTTGCGCTCGAGTAGCAGCAGCCGCGCCACGCGGCCCGGTCCGAAGAGCAGCGCGCCGAGCCCGTCGGCAGCGACGTCGAGACGCACGGCCAGGATCCGCCCGCGATGGCGGCGGAGCAGCGCATCGACGTGTCGATAGAAGCGCTCGGCGCCGTCATCCGCGAGGAGCACGAGGCGGGACACGCGAGCACCGCGCGGTCCGGCGGCGCGGCGATCGGCGATCGCCAGACCGCGCTCCTCGGCGGCCAGCGTCGCTTCCGCGGCCTCGAGGCCACGCACGACGTGGCCTCCGCTGCGGGCGCTCTGGAGTACGGCCGAGAGCTCGGCGTCGAGCCGTACCGACGCGACCCGAAGCTCGCTGTCGCACCAAAGCGGCTTCGCGTGCCGATCGAGACCCCGGAGCAGCGCCGCCGCGCGCGGATCCGCCTCGACGAGCTTGGGCAGGCGCGGGGCGCCGGCACGGACGAGGCGCGGACTCATCGCCGCGACGCTAGCGCCAGCGCCCTGGTTCGGCGCACGACCGGAGCGGCTGGAAGCAGCGGTCCCCGCGGGGCTTGATGCCTCCAGGGCGGCTGGCTTGGGCTAACCTTTCGCCTCTATGAAGTACTTGCGAACTCGTCGGGTCCGCTCCCTCCTCGCCTCGCTGCTGCTCCTCGTCGTCGCCGGCTGGGTCAGCGCGTCGTCGGCGCCTGCGAGCGCGCCGTCCTCGCCGACTTCGACCCCCACCGAGGCCAGCAGCAGCGCGCTCGCGTGCAGCGACCTGCCCCGGCTGATGGCGACCTATCTCCAGAACCATGTGCTGTACCGCACGGTGACCGACGAATTGCGCGAGCGCACGGCCGAGTCCCACCTGCGACTGCTCGATTCGTCGCGCTCGCTGTTCATGGAGAAAGAAGCCGCCGAGCTGCGGAACAAGACCATGACACTCTTCTCCGCGCTGTCCCTCGAGGACTGCGGAGTCCTCGAGACGATGAACCGCGCCAGCATCGAGCGCTATCGGGAAATGGAGAACTTCGTCCGCGAGTTCGTGTCGGACGAGGATTACGCGGTCGACGAGAATGCCGAGCTCGTCCTCGATCCCGACAAGCGCGGGTTTCCGAAGAACGAGATGGAACGCCAGGTCCTCTACGAGAAGCTGATCCACTTCCAGATGTCGAACTACCTCAGCAACGGCGAACCGCTGGCCGATGCCAAGCAGAAGCTGATCCACCGCTACGAGCTGATCACGAAACGCGCCGAGGAGATGACCGCGGACGAGATTTACGCGCGATTCCTCGGCGCCTTCGCCAACTCGCTCGATCCGCACTCCGCGTATCTCTCGCCGGACAGCCTCGAGGATTTCCGGATCCACATGGGATTGTCGCTCGAAGGAATCGGCGCCGTACTTTCGTCCCGCGATGGGTACACGGTCGTCGAGGAGATCGTGCCGGGCGGAGCCGCGGATCTGTCCGGCTCCCTGCAGCCGAAGGACAAGCTGCTCTCCGTCGGCCAGGAAACCGGTGAGATGGTCGATGTCATCGACATGGACCTGCGCGACGTGGTCCGGATGATCCGCGGCAAGAAGGGAACGGCGGTGCGCCTGGGCGTCCTGCGGCAGGGAACCGAGACCGAGCGCTTCACGGTCCGCCTGCTGCGCGACAAGATCAATCTCGAGGAGCAGGCGGCGAAGCTCGAGTTCAAGACGTTGGAACGCGACGGCCAGAAGTTTCGGCTCGCCGTGATCGATCTCCCGTCGTTCTACGGCGACAAGGAACCCGACGCCCGCCAAGCCACCGAGGACGTGGCACGTCTGCTCGATCTCGTGAAACGGGAGAAGGCGGACGGACTGGTGCTGGATCTCTCCCGGAACGGCGGCGGTCTCCTCGAGTACGCCGTCCGCGTCACCGGCTTCTTCCTGAAGCAAGGCGGGGTCGTCGCCGTCGGCGACGCCGGCAAGCGCAACCAGGTGCTCGAAGATCCGGACGGCTCCATCCTGTTTTCGGGACCGCTCGTCGTGTTGACCTCGCGCGTCACGGCCTCGGCGGCCGAGATCCTGGCAGGCGCCGTGCAGGACTACCGCCGCGGTGTCGTGGTCGGCGACGACCACACCTTCGGCAAGGGGAGCGTCCAGACCGTGGCTCCGCTTCCGGGAGGGCTCGGCGCGCTCAAGCTGACGACGGCGATGTTCTTCCGCCCTGGCGGCGAATCGACACAGCAGAGCGGCGTCAGTGCCGACATCCTATTGCCGTCGCTCACCCAGCTCCCGGACTTCGGCGAGGCCTACCAGCCGTACTCACTGCCGCCGAGGGCAATCGACCGCTTCGCCGTCGACGGAGCAGCGGGCGTCAACACGTCGGGAGGCTATATGGCCCTCGATGACGCCACCCTCGAACGGCTGCGCAGGCTCTCGAAGGCGCGGACGTCGGCAAGCGAGCGCTTCGCCGAGGTCCGCAAGGAAATCGACAAGCAGAGGGAGAACCAGGGCGTCGTCAAGGTGGCCGATCTGCTCGAGGAAAAGTCCGACGACGATGCGGACGTCGTATCGACTGGGGACCCCGCGCCGATCACCGGCGATGCGGCGCTCATCGTGCCTGCCGATGCCCTCGAGAAGCGCGGCAAGAAAGACGAACCCACGCCGCAGCTCGAGGAGGCCCTCGAGATCCTCGCGGATCTCGTGGCAGCAAACTCACAGCTGGCGCTGAACTGAGAGCGCTGAGCTGAGACGAACCGCGCCGCGTATTCATCCGCCGCTCCCTCCGACCTCGCGACGGCGTGCGAGTCGCGCATTGGTGTAGTCTGGATCGTCGGTGACGTCGCGCCAGGCGTGTACCCACGACGGACGGTGCGCGGCCATGAAAGCCTGCCGTGCAGCCAGGTCGTGAAGATCCGGACCCTCGCCCACCTCCAACTCGAGTTCGACCAGGACGAACCCGGCGGGCCACGAGAGCCGATCGATCTCCAGGCGCCCTTCGCAGAGGCGCGTCTTCTCGACGATCGGGAGCGGGAGTCGCAGGACGGCGCGCGCCAGAGACCCGGGCAATCGCCACTCGAACTCGTGGCGTCCCTCCCGCGCGGGCCACTTCACGGTCATGCGGGCGCCCTTCTCCTCGTCGACCCGGACGCGGACCGTCGTCCGCCCGCGAAGCAAGTACGCCTGCACGATGTGCCGGCCCGCTTCGGGCGGCTTCCCGTCCGTCACGAGGAAGCGTAGTTCTCGCTCGATCGCCATCGAAAGCGCCCCCTGGGCACGCCAGCTACCCTCGCGAGCGTGCGACGAATCTGTTTCTACCACGCCGGTTGCCCCGACGGCTTCGGCGCCGCCTGGGCCATCTGGAAGGCATGGGGTGACGGCGGAGAGTACCGCCCCCGCGGCCACGACGACGCCGTGCGCGGATCGGACCTGGCGCAGGCGTTGGTGGTGTTCGCGGACAACGCGCCGGCCAATCCGGCGCTCCGCCAACTCGCCGACCACGCCGGCCAGGTCGTCGTGCTCGATCACCACGTCTCGGCGCTCGAGCGCTTCGAGGCCGATCCGGAGCTGGCGCCCTCGCTGGCTGCGCGTGGACACACCGTGCACTTCGACCTGACACGCTCCGGTGCCGTCCTCGCCTGGGAGTACTTCCACCCCGACGAAGCGCTACCGCCGCTGCTCGGCTACGTGCAGGACCAGGATCTCTGGCGCTGGGAACTGCCGGACTCGGACGCAGTGAACGCGGCGCTCTACTCCTATCCGCGCCGCTTCGATGTCTGGGAGGCGCTCGCGGCGCGCCCCATCGAGCAGCTCGTCGACGAGGGCCGCTCGATCGCACGCGCCCAGCGGATCGAGGTGGAACGCGCACTGCACAACACGCATGCGATTACGATCGGCGGCCTGCGTTTCGATGCGGTCAACGCACTGTACCACCGCGCGCTGATCGGCCACGAACTCGCGCTGCGCAAGAGCCACGGCCACCCGGCCGGCGCCGTCTACCGGCTCGCCGGCCGGCGCGTCGACTGCTCGCTGTACTCGATCGGCGACTTCGACGTCGCCAAGATCGCCGCCCGCTACGGCGGCGGCGGCCACCGCAACGCCGCCGGCTTCCACGTGCCGCTGCAGGACTGGATCGACCGCTTCGTCCTCTGACCGCGACCAGCCGCCGCTATGGTGCCTCGCAGCGCAGCGCGAGCGCGTGGATCTCTGGGCCCATCATCTCGTCCAACGCCTGGTAGACGAGCCGCTGCGCCTCGACACGTGACAACCCGGTGAAGCGCGGCGAGACGACGTGCGCCCGGAAGTGCCCCGCGCCGCTTCGTGCGCCGGCGTGGCCGGCATGCAGGTGACTCTCGTCGATCACTTCGACGCGTACCGCGCCCACACGCTCGCGCAGCAACCTCTCGATGCGCTCGATGCGCTCTCCGTTCTTCTCTGAACTCATGGTCTCCTCTTCTGCGATCGGGCCCCCAGAGCGGTGAGATCTGTCACTGCGATGATTCCCCCGGCGAGCGCGTCGGAAACGGGGACGCGGGAAACGGGGACGTTCTTTCCGTATTTCCGTTATCTCCGGCGGGGTGATCGAGATAGGCTGAGCATTCGCCGGAGATAACGGAAATACGGAAAGAACGTCCCCGTTTCCGCGAGTGTTCCTCCCGGCTCGCCGCGCCCTCTGATCTGGATCCTTCGCATGGAGGAACTCCTGGGCTCGATCGCCCCCGAGAGTATGGCATCATCCTCGGACTCGGTCGTGAGTAGCGGCCTGTCCCCAGCGTTTCGGCGGCAGAAGAGACGCACGCAGACGGTCGCGAGACAGGAGGAGCACGATGAGTTCGACACCCGCGGTACAGCGAGATCATCGTGACCCCAGCGACCGCCCCGCCTGGGTCGACACCATCGCGAATCCTTACCTCCACGGGATTCACGCGCCCACGGTCCACGAGACCACCGCCTTCGCGCTGAAAGTGAGCGGCGAACTGCCCGCCGATCTCCACGGCGCGTATGTGCGCAACGGACCCAACCAGGTGCACCCGCCGACCAACCTGTATCACTGGTTCGACGGCGACGGCATGGTCCACGGCGTGTACTTCCGCGACGGGCAGGCCGACTACCGCAGCCGCTTCGTCCGCACCGATGGCCTGGCCGACGAAGCCGCGCACGGGCGAGGCATCTGGCCGGGCGTCATGGGACCCGTCTCCTTCGATGCGCCGCGCCACTACCTGAAGGACACCGGCAACACCGACGTGGTCTGGCACGGCGGCTCGCTGTTGGCGCTCTGGTATCTGTGCGGCACCCCGTATCGACTCGATCCGCTGACGCTCGACCCCCGCGGCCAGGCAGAGTTCGGCGGGCGGCGCACCACGACGGTCTCCGCGCATCCGAAGGTGGACGAGCGCACCGGCGACCTCGTGTGGTTCACGCTCGACGACTTCACGCCGCCGTACATGACCTACGGCGTCGTCGATGCAGCCGGCACTCTCGTGCACAGCGTGCCGATCGACCTGCCCGGTGCGCGCGCGCCGCACGACATCACGATCACCGAGCGCTACTCGATCCTCCACGACTTCCCGCTGTTCCACGATCCCGCCGTGCTGAAGGAACACGGCTACCGCGTGGCCCGCTTCCACCGCGACCTGCCGAGCCGCTTCGGCGTGCTGCCGCGCCGCGGGGGCACCCGCGACGTGCGCTGGTTCGAGTTCGCGCCGGGCTACGTGCTGCACATGGTCAATGCGTGGGAGGAAGGGGACTGGATCGTCATGGACGGCTGCTTCCAGCCGGATCCGACGATTCGCCGCAACCCGGCGGAGGGTGAACTCGCGTCGATGCTCGGCTACCTGCGGATCCGCTCGCACCTGCACCGCTGGGAGATGAACCTGCGGACCGGTGAGGCGCGCGAGACGCCGCTCGACGACCTGAACGTCGAGTTCTGTCTCCCGGACACGCTTCGCTACGGCGAGAAGACCCGCTACTCGTATCACCAGTACCTGCCCGAAACCATGTTCACGGTGGAGTTTCGCGCGCTGGTCAAGTACGACCACGAGTCCGGCGCCGCCCGGCGCTACGACTACCCGGAAGGCTGGTATGCAAGCGAATCCCCGTACGCGCCGCGCACCGGTGCGCAGGGCGAAGACGACGGCTACGTCGTGACGATCATGACCAACGCGGAGTCGTACTCGTCCGAGTGCTGGGTGTACTCCGCGCGACAGATCGAGGACGGCCCGATCGCTCGCGTCGAGCTGCCGGCGCGGGTGCCGACCGGCTTCCACGCGAAGTGGATTCCCGGCGACCGCATCTGGAGCGCGTGAGATGTCGGCGCAGCGCGTGTACGTCCTTGGCGGCTGGCAGACCGACTTCTCGCGGAACTTCCAGCGCGAGGGCCAGGAGCTCTTCGACGTCCTGCGCGAGACTGCGTTCGAAGCGCTCGCGCAGACGAACCTGGCGCCCGAGGCGATCGACTGCGCGCACGTCGGCAACTTCAGCGCGGAGCTGTTCTGCCGGCAGGGCCACCTCGGCGGGCTGCTCGCCGCTGCCGATCCTGCCTTCGCAGGGATGCCGATCGGGCGTCACGAGGCGGCATGTGCGTCTGGCAGCATCGCCGCCCTGGCCGCCAGCGCCGAACTCGAGGCGGGCCGCTACGGCCTGGGGCTCGTCGTCGGCATCGAGCAAATGCGCAACGTCCCCGGCGCCACCGCCGCCGAGTACATCGGCGCGCCGGCGATGTGGAGCGGGCACGAATGCACCGACGTGCCGTTTCCGTGGCCGCATCAATTCGCACGGCTCGGCGACGAGTACGATCGGCGCTTCGGACTGAAGCAGGAACACCTTGCGGCGATCGCGCGGTTGAACTTCGACAATGCGCGTCGCAACCCCAACGCGCAGACGCGGACGTGGACGTTCGACGCCGAGAGCTTCGGCGAGGACGACGCGCGCAATCCGGTCATCGACGGCCGCATCCGCAAGCAGGACTGCGGACAGATCACCGACGGCGCTGCTGCGGTGGTCCTCGCGTCCCCGGACCGCGCCGCGGCGTGGGCGCGGGAGCGCGGCGTGGCGCTGGATGCCGTCCCGTACCTGCGTGGCTTCGGCCACCGGACTGCACCGATCGCGCTCGACGACAAACTCGCCGCGAGTCGCGACGCGCCCTACGTCTTTCCCCACGTCCGCGGCACCATCGAGGACGCGCTGCGCCGCGCGCAGCTCCCGGACGTCTTCGCGCTCGACGCCGTCGAGGTCCACGACTGCTTCACCACCACCGAGTACATGGCGATCGATCACCTCGGCATCACGGCGCCGGGCGAGAGCTGGAAGGCGATCGAAGACGGCGTGATCGCGCCGCACGGCCGGCTGCCGGTGAATCCGAGCGGCGGCCTGATCGGACTCGGCCATCCGGTCGGCGCGACGGGTGTGCGCATGCTGCTCGATGCCTGGAAGCAGGTCGCCGGCGAGGCGGGCGCCTGTCAGGTGCAAGGAGCGCGCCACGTCGCGACACTGAACATCGGCGGCAGCGCGACGACGACGGTGAGCTTCGTGGTCTCCCGCGACGGGTAGCCTGCCCGCGCTCCCTGCGTGACTCGACGAGCCATTGGGCACCCTCGGACGCGAGACGGCTCGCTGGCATCCTCATCGGGAGCGGGCATACTCGGCCGCGCACGCGACACGTCTGCGCGATCACGCGCGCCCGGCGCGTCGCACGTCCACTCGGTTCCGAATCTCAGGAGGCCCCCATGGTCGATTCCACGATGCTCGAGACGATGCTGCAGAATCTTCGGGAAGCGCTCACGGCCTACGGCCCGAACATTCTCGGCGCGGTCTTGATCCTGGTCTTCGGATGGTGGGTCGCCAAGCTGCTGACCGGAGGGATCCGTCGGGCGCTGCGGCGGGCATCCGTCGACGAGACCCTGGTGCGCTTCCTCGGCAGCGTGCTCTACGTCGGCGTGATGGCCATGGTGGTGATCGCCGCCGTCGGTCGCCTCGGCGTGAACACCACCTCTTTCGCTGCCGTGCTGGCCGCGGCCGGCCTCGCGATCGGCCTGGCCTTTCAGGGCACTCTCTCGAATCTGGCCGCGGGCGTCCTGCTGATCGTGTTCCGCCCGTTCAAGACCGGCGACTACGTCGAAGCGGGTGGCGTCGCGGGGACGGTGCAGGAGATCCAGATCTTCGCGACGGTCCTGCACACGCCCGACAATCGCCGCATCGTCGTGGGCAATGCCGACGTCACCTCAGCGCCCATCACGAACTACTCCGCCAACGACACGCGCCGCGTGGACATGGTGTTCGGCATTGCGTACGAAGACGACGTGCAGCGCGCCAAGAAGATCGTCGACGACATGCTGCGCGCGGACCCGCGCGTGCTCCGCGATCCCGAACCGGTCGTGGCCGTGCTCGAGCTCGCCGAGAGCTCGGTGAATCTGGCGGTGCGCCCGTGGTGCGCGACCGGCGACTACTGGTCGCTCTTCTTCGACCTCAACGAGCGGGTGAAGGCAGCGTTCGACGATGCCGGCGTCACGATCCCGTTCCCGCAGCGCGACGTTCACATGCGAGCGCCCGAAGCGGCGGACTCGCAGGCGGCGTAGTCCGGACAACGAGTCCGCGCCAGGATCGACGACAGAGGGCGCATGTGTGTCGCTTCTGGCGCGGATTCGATGGACGCCGCCGGGATGTCCGGGACATCGCACCAAGCTCTCGAATGACTCGCCTCTGCGGTTCGCGTCGCAGCCGGCCGCGCGTTGCGATGTGCGGGAATCGGCAAGCCGACCTCGCAGCCTGCATCGGATCGATGGGCCGGACGTCAGCCAGCGTGTCATCCGGCTGACAGAGCGTCGAGCCCACGTCGTGAGGCAAGGCGACGACGATCGAATCTCGTACAATCCGCCGATGCCCTCTCCCCTTGCGATCCATGGATCCCCCGGCCCCGCGTCGTCGACGCTCTCTCCTCCGTCGTTCGATGCGGCGACGTGCGCAGCCGGCGCAGACGGCCAGACCGGTTGTCGTCTCTGCGTCGAAACCTGCCCCTACCTCGCGATGCGCCCGATCGGGACACCCGATGGCACCGTGATCCACATCGATTCCGGTCTGTGTCGCCGCTGCGGGGCCTGCACGGGCGTCTGCCCGACGGGCGCGCTCGAACGCAGTTTCCTCCCCGAAGACGAGCTCTATAGCCTCATCGACGAGGCGCTCGCCGGCATTCCGGCAGGGGCGGTCCTGGTGTTGGCCGGTGCCGAGCTGCGCGACACGCTCGACGCCCTTGCGCTGTCGGATCGAACCGCGATCGCAACACTCCCTTCGCTGCTCGTTCTGAACGAGAACCATCTCGTCTACGCGGCTCGACGCGGCGTCACGGGAATCGCCGTCGTGGGGAGTCTGTTCTCGCACCACGGTGTCCCCGCGCTCCTGCAGGACGTCCTCGCGCTCACCGAGACCCTCGTCGGTGTCCCGACGATCTACGTGGAGGGGGGGGACAGGGGTCGCCTGGCGCAGGCACTGGCCAGCTTCGAGACCGCGCTGCCGACGACGACTCCGCCGACGATTCCGGCCGGACCCCCTCGAGGGACCCGGCGGGAGCAACTCGCCGCGCTCCTCTCCGCCCCGGCGATCCCGGCCGCGTCGCTCG
>CAYOHN010000044.1:0-12710 GCA_964403735.1 uncultured Spirochaetales bacterium
GCGCGGGCAACCCCGAGCGCGACGCCGTCGCGCGAGAGCGCGTCGATCTGGCGCTCGATGTCGTGCGGCTGGCGTTCCAGCGCGAACTCCAGGAAGCGGAGCTGGTGGCGGGCCTCGGAGGCCTCGAGGGGATCGCCGCTGCGCCGCTGCGCCAGGAACGCCGCGAACACCACGGAACCGACGACGACCCCGAGGACGGTGAGCCGCAGCTTGGTGGCGAGCCGCAGCGTCGAGGACGCGCGCTCGCGGAGCGCGGGATCCGGGACCCGCGCGGACAACACGGTGAGTGCCTCGCGCAGCACGCGCTTGGCGAGCAGAAAGTGCATCGTGACGGCGACGAAGGCGGTCGATAACGTCGACGCATACATCACGCCGAGCCCGTAGCCGCGCAGCTCGGGGTGCACGAAGCCGACGCCCACGACGACGACCGCCCCGCCGAGCGCCCACCAGAAGATGCCGGCGAGGGCGACCCGGAACGGTGCGCACAGCGCCGCCGTCAGGCCGGCGAAGTCCTGCTCGGCGTCCGGCGGCGCATCCTCTGGTCGGCGCAGGGCATCGCACACGGGAGCCAGTGCGCGCATCCCCTGCCACTGGTACGGCAGCGTACACAGCACGAAGGCGAGCGCGACGAAGCCGCCGAAGCTGCGCCACTGCGCGGCCGAGAGCTGGAGCAACGAGCCGATGTACAGCGTGACCAGCAGGACGGCCACGGCCGACACGGCCATCGAGACGAGAATCCAGCGCGAACGTAGGCTTCGGAGAGCGGCTGCGGTCAAACGGAGAACTCCCTCGCGAGTGGCCTCGATCGGCTCGATCGCGAGAGAGATTGAGAATCCTGTAGACAGTGTGGGGGTCTCGCCCTACTTCGAACGCTCGCCTGGACGTTCGGCGGAGACGAGGTTCTTCACCGAGACCCTCTGGGCTCCGTCGAGCACTCGCATCAGGTTCCAGCTCCAGTCGGCGGGCATGGCGTGCAAGCTGTCCCTCCATCGCGTCGATCATCTCGTTTGCCCGCGCGAGGGAACGGCCCGAACGCGGATCGTCGGCGTCGAAGTACGCGGCGCTCTGCCAGATCGAGAAGAGCTGCGCGTCGACGCCGCCGGCTTCGAGCCGCTGCAAGTCGGTGTGGGTCCGAAGCCGCTCCGGTGAGGGCGCGCCCGGCAACCAGGGGGCGAGGAGGTAGAGCCAGCCCCAGCGATCGCCTCGCTCCCAGCCGTCGAGGCCGAGGTCGAAGCCGAAGTCGAGGATCAGCGTCGGCACGTCGTTGTGGCCATCGATGACGATCGCGTCGCGATGCACGGCGGCGGCTTCGGCGGGGATACGCTCTGCCGCGTGGGACCCTGCTGCCGATAGCAGCGGGCCCGCACAGACGGCGGCGGCTCCGATCGAGACGCCCCTGTCACGGCTGCGCTCAGGCCGGCGCGGTGACGCGCCGGCGGCGCTCCGCCAGCGCGGCGAGGACGGCGGCGGCGGCCAGCGCGCCCGCAGCAGCACCCGGCTCCGGAACGAAGAGCGGGTCGCACGCCTTGCCGATGCCGTTGCCGCTCTCGTCCTCCTGGCCCGGATTCACAGCGGCCGGGCAGTTGTCGTCGCCGTCGAGCACGGCATCGAGGTCGCGGTCGATGCCCATCCGGATGCCGGAGCCGGGCGGGGCCGCGGTGAAGGTCAGTTCCTGGCCGGGCTCGGAGGCGAGGGCGAGCAGCGCCGCGTGTCCCAGCGCCGACTCTCCCGCTCGATCCGGCGTGAACGCGTTGCCGGCCGGGTCGAGCACCCAGCCGCGCGGCTCGCCGGCGACCCTTCCCTTCACCACGACATCGCACTCTCGCGATGCGCCGCCGAGCAGCGCCGACTGGAACGGAGCCTTCGCGCGTGCGATCAGCAGATCGACGCGTGGGGCCACCGTTGCCAGATTCGTTTGTGAGACGGTGACCTGCTGGCCGACGATCGGAGCGAGGTCCGTATCGAAGGCGAGCATGAACGCTTCGACGTCGCGTCGCAGCGTATCGTCAGTGTCAAAGCCGGGATTGAATACGGTCGCCTGGAAGAAGCGGAATACAGTGTCGATCGCGCCGTCGTGCAGATAGCCGAAGCCGCGTACCTGATCGCCCTGATGTGAGAAATCTCCAGTCGTGTCGATGAATGGAAGCGACATCACCCCGAACATACCGACCTTCTGATACACGTTTCGTAGATGCGCGATCTTCACGATCTGCGTCTCGTTCTCGAAGCTCGCGCGGCCGTTGGTCCCGAAGAATCCGTTCAACGGGTCGAGCGTGTGGCAGAAGTTGCAGTTGCCGATCGTGTCCGACGCGACGGGGCCCAGATAGAAGTCCTTGCCGGTCTGTTGCGACGGCGTCAGCGAGTTCTCGAGTGCGCGAACCGGATTCGGTGGCAGGACCACGTCCAGCGCGAAGTCGGTGAACTTTTGCATGTCCGCCGCGCTCGGCTGCGACGCGCGGCCGACGAGACCCGGAAACGCGACGACGAAATTATTGAAGGAGAGAGCCTCATCGAAGGCATCTCGACCGAAGAATCCAGTTGCACGATCTCCGCGCCAGTGCATCGCACCGGAGCGCGCAAGGCCACGCAACGTTTGCGTCGTCATCGGTCCCTTCATCGGATGGAAATCGTCGATCTCACCGGTCCCGTTGATCGGCGAGGGACTCAGGAACGCGGCGAACGCGGCCTCCGTCGGAATCGGATTGCCGGTCACCTCTCCGTCCGGATCGCCGAGATCCCACGCCAGCGAGTCGAAGTCGGCGAAGGTGTGGCAGGAGGAGCATGACGCCTCGCCGTTCGCCGATGTCTCGACCGCGTCGTAGAGAAACGGGCGACCGGCGACGACGTTGGTCGGCTCCGGGTTGTGCAGCGGGTGGCGCTCGAGCTCGGCGCCGGTCGCGAGATCGAGCACAGCTACGCCGTTGTCGAAGCGCGTCGCGACGTACAGCCTGTCGTGCGCCTCGTCGAGCGCGAGCCCGGCCGGACCGCCACCCGGTACGTCGAGATGGCCGGCGCTCAGCGCGACCGGATCGAAGCTGTCGTCCTCGAGTGCGGCCGTCGGGTAGACCCCGACCTTGCTCGAGCCGAACGCGGCGACGTACACCGTCGCGCCGTCGCTCGTGAACACGAGGTCGAGCGGTGTCGTCAAGCTGTGATTCTTCACCGACGGGTCGAACAACGGATCGCTGGTGAGGATCGAGTAGTCGATGTGCTTGTTGAGGTGCCGGGACACCACCGGCCCGGCCGAAAGAATCGCGACGCGCGCCTCGGCCAGATGCCCCTGCACCGTGCTGCCGCCGACGATCCCGGGGCCCTCGAAGCGCGTGAGGTTTTGCGACTCGAAGTTCGAGACGTACACCTTCCCGTTGACCGGATTCACCGCCATGTTGAACAGAATCGTGCCGACGCCGGTGTGGAACCCCGTCTCGGCGAGCGTCGCGACATCGATCTCGAACACATCCTTGTCCGGCAGGTTGAACCGGACCGCCGCGCTCCAGTCGCGTCCGATGCTGTCGCGCCATTCGCCGCTCACCAAATCGCGCTGCACGATCACGCCGACCTCCGGCGCCTGGAGCCCCTCGAAGTTGACCGCCGGCGGCGCGACACCGCCCGGAACCGTCGTCCCGTTCACCACGCAGGGTGTCGACGGCGAGAACCCGTCGCACACGCCGCCCTCGCCGATCACAGTGCTGCGGTTGCCGGAGTGGAAGGCGGCGGCATAGACCTTGGTGCCATCCAAGCTCGCCGCCAGTGCGCGCGGCGTGTCGCTGAACAGCTCGACGATCCGCAGCGGCGTGCCGCCGATGCCCGGCTCGAGATTCCCGGCGTCGAAGACCCATACGTCGGCGCGCGGGATGCCGGGCGTCGTCAGCTGCGGGTCGCCCGCGCCCGGGACGCCGTCGAGCGACGGGTGCGTGCGGTGCTGACCGCGGTGCGCCGTCGTCACGAAGGCCCGGCTCTTGCCGGGGCCGGCGAAGACGAGATCCCGCGGCTCGTCGCCGACCAGCAGCGTGCGCACGACGCGCCGGCTCGGGACGTCGATGACGCTGACGCTGTCCGACAGGTGGTTCACGACCCAGACCTCGTCGTCCGTCCGCGCCGCCACCGCCACCGGCTCGAGGCCCACCGGCACTGATCCCAGATGCGTCAGACCCTCGGCACCGACGGAGAAGATCTCGAGCTGCCCGTCCGGGATGTTGCATGCGAACAGCAGCGAGCCATCCGGCGACAACGCCAACGGCCGCACCGGGCCGCTCTCGAACGTGAGGAAGCTCGGCTCGGCGGCGCGGCCGGCTGCCGTCGAACACAGCACGAGCGCCAGCGCCAGAACGAGACGCCGGAGCTGGGGGAGACGAGACGGCACCGTTCGCGGGAACTCCCGTGGCCGGCTCGATCGGCGGGTCGGCGACGCTGACGGTTTCACGATTCGGCGCTTCGACGACGCCGTGCGCACTTTCCCACGACGGGACCCGTCCGGTCAACCGAGATTGCTACTGGCGGATCGGGTTTCCGAGATTGAACACGGCCGCCTCGGGATCGAGCGGGGCCGCCGGGTCGCGCTCGCACTCGGGCGGAAAGACGCGCCGCTTGCGCGCGAAGTACGCGGCGCCGTGGTCGCCCTGCGAAGCCGGGTTGTACGTCACATAGACGGCGCGCCGCGGCGCCGCGGTGCGGTTCGGACCCGAGCGGTGCGGGACGTAGGAATCGAAGAGCACGAGATCCCCGGGAGCCGTCGGCTGGGATTTCCAGACGAGCCGATCGACGACAGCCGGCGCGAGCGTGCCGTCGTCGGCCTGCTCGAGCGTCTCGCGCCGGGCGAACCCGTCGACGAGTTCGAGGCAGCCGTTGTCCGGGGTGGCGGCGTCGATGCTGACCATCGCGGTCACGTGCCAGGTCTGGCCGAAGCTCGTGAATGCGGGCGCATCCTGGTGGGCGGCGAACCCGGCGCCGCCCGGCATCTTGAAATTGATCTTCTCCTTGAACAGCACGGCCGGCTCCCCGAACAGCTCGGCGAGACACGCCATGAGATCCGCACGCAGCAGCAGCGAGCGCATGCCCTCGTGATACGGCAGGAAGGCCTCGATGCGACACAAAAGGCGTTCGGGGCCCGGCTCGAAGTACTTCATCCACTTGCCGGGCGTCTCCGGCCAGGCCGCCAGCTCGTCCGCAAAGGCCCGAATCTTCCGCCTCTCCTCGCTGTCGAACGCACCTCGCAGGACGACGTAGCGGTTCGTGCGCCAGGACTCGCGGGAGGCGTCGTCGAGCTGGATCATCCGGATGCCTCCTCCCTTCGGCTCGTCTACGCTGCGAGGGCATGGACCAGCGAGAAGCTGCCGCCGCCGATCGGATCCTCGCGCTGCTCGCACAGTCGGCGGAAGCGGAGTATATCGGTGAGCCCATCTCGCAGCTCGCGCACGCGTTGCAGGCGGCGGCGCTCGCCGACGCGGCCGGCGCGCCGGATGTCGAGGTGCTGGCCGCGCTGCTGCACGACATCGGTCACCTCTGCGCGCCGTCGGACGCGCCACGGATGGCGGGCCTCGGTGTCGACCGGCACGAGGAGGTCGGCGCGGATTATCTGGCGCAGCTCGGCGTCGCCGCCGACGTGACGGAGCTGGTTCGGGGGCACGTCGCCGCCAAGCGCTACCTCGTCGCGACGAATCCCTCGTACGCGACGCGCCTGTCCGACGCGAGCCGCGGAACGCTCGCGCACCAGGGCGGCCCGATGGCGCCCGCCGAATGCGAACACTTCGCGCGCGACCCGCGGGCGGCCGCATGGCAGCGACTGCGCGCGTGGGACGAGCAGGCAAAGATCCCGGAACTCCCGGTCCCCGGGCTCGAGAGCTACCGGGCGCGCCTGCTCGCTGCGCTGCGTCGCGCATGACGGCAGGGCGCCGGCGTTACGACGCCGTCTTCCCGAGCCCGCCAAGCCTCTCGAGCATCGCCCGCATCCGCTCGTGCATCCGATTCACCGCTTGCAGCGGCCGGATCATCACCTTGAACTCCCGGATTCGGCCATCGTCGCCGCAGGTGATGATGTCGACGCCGTTCACGTGCGTGCCGTCGACCTCGGTCTCGAACTCGAGGACCGCGTGGGGATGGGACAACACCTGCTTCACGTAACGGAAGCTCGGCATCGGCGCGCCCGAACCGGGCTCCTTCTGTTCGTCGCCGCCGAAGGTGCCGTAGGCCGCGGTGAGATACAGCTTCGTGAGGTCCTTGCCCTTCTGCGGCGTGAACACGATCGGCGAGAGGAACACGACATCGTCTGCCAGCAACTCGTCGAGCCCGCCCGCGAAATCCCCTCGCAGGCACTCGTGCCAGCGCTCGATGGTCTGCTCGATCATCTCGATTCTCCTCTTGTCTCGTGCGACAGTACGGCAAGCCGAGGAGGGCGTCATGCCGATCCCCGATTTCCAGACGATCATGCGCCCGCTGCTGGAGGCACACGCCGATGGCCACGAGCACACGAACCGAGATCTCGTCGCTGGGCTTGCCGATCGCTTCGAATTCAGCGAGGAAGAGCGCCGGGAGATGCTTCCGAGCGGAGGCGCGCGGCTGTTCGACAACCGAGTCGGCTGGGCCAAGACGCACATGACCCAGGCCGGATTACTCGTCTCACCCCGGCGGGCGATCTCGACGATCACCGAGCATGGACTCGCCGTTCTGCGCGACCACCCAGACCGCGTCGATCTCCGGGTCCTCGCAGCGTTCGACGAGTATCCCGTGAAGCGGATCGACTCGGACTTCTTCGCAGGAAGCTGAGCGTCGCTGCGATCCGTCAGCGGTTCCCAGGCCGAGCGGCGCCACCCGGTGGCAGGTCGCCGCGGTGGATCGCCTCGGGGTCGTCGGAGCCCATCGGGTCGATGGCGGGACTGCGGCCGGCCGCGAGATCCTCGAGCGAGTAGCCGAGGTAGTCGGCGTGCAGCGCGCGTGTCAGCGCGACCGCCATGAACACGAGCAGCACGCAGAACGGGAACCCGAGCGTCGTGATGACGTTCTGCAGCGCATCGAGTCCGCCGCCCAGCAGCAGCGTCGCGGCGATCGCGCCGAGCAGCAGCGTCCAGAACACCCGCTGCCCCGTGTGCGAGGGCTGGTCCGCGCGGCTCGACAGCAGATCGACCACCAGCGCCGCCGAGTCCGCCGACGTCGTGAGGAACACGACGATGATGACGACGCTGAGCAGCGACGTCACCGTGGCGAGCGGGTAGTTGCCGAGGAAAGAAAACAGCGCGACCGACACGTCCTCCTGGACCTGGGCCGCCAAGGCGACGCCGTGGTGCAGCTCGAGATCGATCGCCGCCAGCCCGAACACCGAGAACCACACGACGGTGAACGCGAGCGGCGCCCCGAGCGCGCCGCCGACGAAGTGCCGGATCGTGCGCCCCCGAGAGATGCGGGCGATGAAGATTCCCACGTACGGCGCCCACGAAATCGTCCAGGCCCAGTAGAAGACCGTCCAGCTTCGCTGCCAGTCGCTTTCCTGATAGGTCTCGGTCCAGAACGCGAGCCAGGGCAGGTTCTGGAAATAGGCGCCGACGTTCTGCACGATCCCCGATGTGACGAACAACGTCGGACCGGTGATCCAGACGAACACCAGGATGACCAGCGCGATACCGATGTTGAACAGCGAAAGCCGCTTGATGCCCCGGTCGAGCCCGAGCGCTACGGATCCTGTCGCGACGAGCGTGATCACGCCGACGATGACAAAGTGCGTGACGCTGGTCGTCGGCATCCCGACCAGATAGTGCAGGCCGCTGCTCAGCTGCAGCGTCCCGAGACCGACCGAGACGGCAACACCGAAGAGGGTGCCCAGAACCGACACGGTGTCGATGGCCCACCCCCACGGTCCGTAGATCCGGTCGCCGAGCACCGCGTAGAACACGCTGCTGATGCGCATCGGCAGGCCCTGCCGATACGTGAAGTAGCCGATGGCCAGGGCAGGCAGCGTGAAAATCGTCCACGTATGCAGGCCGAAGTGGTAGAGCGCGATGGTCATGGCCAGCTTCGCCGCTTCTGGCGTGCTGCCGGCGACGTCCTGCAGCGGAGGCTGCGCGAAGTGCGACATCGGCTCCGCAACACCCCAGAACATCAACACGGTGCCGATGCCGGCGGCGAACAGCATCGAGAACCAGGCGACCGTACCGTACTCGGGCTGCTCGTGATCCGCGCTGAGTCGGATGTGCCCATAGCGCGAGAGCGCGACCCAGATCAGGAATCCCAGCAGACTGGTCACGCTGAGGATGTAGAACCAGCCGAAATACGCGACCGTGAACGTCGTCAGCAGGCCGAAGAACGCGGCGAACGCGGCGTGGAACGGAATCGCAAACGCGATGAAGAGCACCGCCAACGCCGCCGACGCGAAGAAGATCTGCGGGACGGCGTTGAGCCCCATCCGGTCCGCGAGCCGTTGCGCGAATCGGTCTGCGCTTCGCTCCTGCATCGTGGTTCCCTTTCCCGGCAAGAGGCCAGCATACCCGATCGAGACGTTTCTTGGGTGACATCAACACGTGTAGACAAGACGTCAGAGTGCGAACGGGGGGTACCGAGCTCTCGCGGGTGACCGCCGCCGCCTCGGCCCCGTGCGGCAAGAGACCCGGAGCGAGGCGCGCGGACGAACCCGGCCCCGTGGTTGACGGACCCTAAAGTCGGGTGGGCGGGTGGTCGAAAGCGGTTCGATCGCCAGCGCCGGGTTCTGGGAAGGAGGGGCTCCTGGGACCGGCAGAAGAGAGAGGTCATGCGCACCCTCGTCCTCCGTCTCGCCAGCGTCCTCCTGCCCGCCGTCGCGTGTCTACTGCTTGCGCCGGGCGCCCGGGCATTGTCGTTTCAAGCGGACTTCACCGCCACGACGTTCCAGGCCAGCCCCGGCGACAGCTACGCGGAGCTGTTGGCGGCGCATCTAGCGGGCACGCCGCTCGCGTCCGTCACGCTGAACGCGCTCGAGAACGTGTCCGCGCAGGTCGAGGCGGGCGTGAATGGCAACTACAGCCTGATGCTCACGGCGGCTCTCGATGTCGCCGTCGCCGGCCACTACGAGTTCCAGGTCGGCGCGGACTGGGGCCGCGGCGGCGTCGCCGCGGTCATCGACAATGCCACCGGTGCAGTCATCGACGAGTGGGTGCGGACCGACGACATCTGGTGGGCGAACGACTGGAACAACCCGGATGTCTTCACGACGCTGGTCGACCTCGATGCCGGGGCCTCGTACACGCTGGCGTGGCTGGGCTTCGAGGGCTGCTGCGGCGGCGTGACGACGATCCGCTTCTCGATCGACGGCTCGCCGTTCCAAGTCGTCAACGAGCCGAATCTCGATCCGTTCGTCGTCCCGGAGCCGAGCACCGCGCTGCTTCTGGGCCTCGGCGTGATCGTCATCTCGAGCCGCTCTTCGACCAGGCGGAGGCGGTGCTGAACCCGACCACCCCGACATGAGCGCTCGTGATCGTCAACCAAGGGGGGCCCGGTTCAGCGGGAGAGGCGACGCTTCTTGGCGGCTTCGAGGGCGGTCCGGGCGAAGCGTTTGGCTTGTTCGAGCCAGCGGAGTCTCTCCGCGTAACCGAGGCGGAGCCACGCGCGGCGCTGCGCTTCGCGATGCTGCTGCCAGCGGGAGTCTTCCGTCGTCGCGGGTCGTTCATTCATCGCCGCGATTCCCAACCTCGCCGGCAATCGCCTCGAGATGGCGTACGTCCTCGAGATCCTGCGGGCGACCGGCGCGACGCTTCATGTCGACGAGATCTGACAGGCTCGCGACGTTCACCGAAAGTCCGCCCAGGTCGGCTCGCAGTCGCCTTGCCCACGCCGGTTCGAATGGCAGTGGATCCGCCACGAACAGATCGATCTCGGTACCCGGAAGCCCGGCACTCCACAGTGAGAAAACGGTCAGCCCTTTCGTCTGCTGCCATTCCGCACGCTGCCCGGGATCGGCGAAAGCACGCAGGGACACCGGCGCGCGCGGTCGGAAGCCGAGCTCTTCCAGCGCCCCGAGCGTCGCGTCGACGTTGGCCGGATCGAGCGCCAGGACGAGATCGAGGTCCGCCGTGAAGCGCGGGTGGCCGTGGAGCACGACGGCCACCCCGCCTACGATCAGATAGCGCGCCCCGGAAGCCTCGAGGGCAGCGAAGATTCGCTCGAGATCGCTCGGCGGCATGGGCGCAGGGTATCCCGAGCCGCCGGCGATCGCGACGGGTGGGAGCGACGCGGATGGCCTCCTCGCCTACGTTCGGGGGCCGCCGAAGGCGACGGACCTCGCGATCGGACGCGAGGGAGGACATCGCTTGCTCCGCTTCCTCCACACCTCGGACTGGCAGCTCGGGATGACGCGACACTTCCTGTCGGAGGAGGCGCAGGCGCGCTTCACGCAGGACCGGATCGATGCGATCCGGCGGATCGGCGAGCTCGCGCGCGAGCTCGACGCGGCCTTCGTCGTCGTCGCCGGCGACGTGTTCGAATCGAACCAGGTGGCGCGCCAGACCGTCGTGCGCGCGCTCGAGGCGATGGCGGTGATTCCCGTGCCGGTGCTGCTGCTGCCCGGCAACCACGATCCGCTCGACGCCGCTTCGGTGTATCGATCGCCGACGTTCGTGCAGCGGCGCCCGCCCCAGGTGTGCGTCCTCGAGGTGCCGGCGCCGATCGAGCCGGCTGACACCGCCGGCGTCGAAGTGATCGGCGCGCCGTGGGCCAGCAAGCAGCCGCTCGTGGACCTCGTCGCCGCGCAGCTCCGCGAGCTCGCGCCCTGTGCGCCGGGACGGCTGCGGATCGTCGTCGGACACGGCGGCGTCGACGCGCTGGCGCCGGACCGCAGTCGGCCGGAGCTGGTTCGCTGCGCAGAGGTCGACGCCGCGCTCGCGGACGGACGGCTGCACTTCCTCGCGCTCGGCGATCGCCATTCGACGACGTCGATCGGGGACTCCGGCGCCGTCTGGTACAGCGGGGCGCCGGTCGCGACGGACTTCGACGAGGTCGATCCCGGCAACGTGCTGCTCGTCGAACTCGCCGCCGGCACGCCGCCGGTGGTGACGAAACTGCCGCTCGTCGCCGAGGGCGGTTGGCGGTTCCGCGACGAGGCAGCGGCGCTGAACTCGCTCGGCGACGTCGAGGCGTTCGCGGCCCGGCTCGCGGCGATGCCACACAAGGAGCGCGCGATCCTGCGTCTGCGGCTGGTCGGCAGCCTGGCACTCGACGCCCATGCGCGCCTCGAACGCGTGCTCGACGAGGACCGCGAGCTGTTCGCGTCGATCCAGGTGTGGGCGCGCCATACGGATCTGGTCGTGCTGCCCGACGCGGACGGCGCGGAGGCGCTGGGCCTGTCCGGTTATGCGCGACATGCCTGGGAGGAGCTGGACGCGGCAGCGCGCGGCGACGGCGACGATGCCGCGGTGGCGCGCGACGCCCTCTCGTTGTTCTTCCGCCTCGCGCGGCGAAACGACGCGCCGGCTGCGGGGAAGCTGCCGTGAAGGTACTCCGCATCCGCATCGCGAACTACCGCGGCAGCGACGCGCACGAGGTCTGCTTCGGCTCCGGCGTCACGGTGATCGAGGGCCCGAACGAAGCCGGGAAGTCGTCGCTCGCCGAGGCGCTCGACCTGATCTTCGAGTACTTCGACAACTCCACCGACACCTCGGTACGCAACGTCTTCCCCGTCCACCGCGACGCCTACCCCGAGATCGAGATCGAGATCGAGACGGGACCGTACGCGTTCCACTACCGCAAGTGCTTCGGGCTGAAGACCAAGGCCGCGGCGACCGAGCTGCGGATCGTGCGGCCGCAGCCGGAGAACCTCACCGGCCGCCAGGCGCACGAGCGCGCCCGCGAGCTGCTCGAGGAAACCCTCGACGTCGATCTGTGGCGCGCGATCCGGATCGAACAGGGGCGCGGCGTCGATCAGGCGGCGCTGGGGAAGAGCAACGCACTGGCGCGCGCACTCGACGCAGCGTCCGGCGGCCGCAGCAGCAACGAAGGCGATCCCGCTCTCTTCGAGCGCGTAGAGGCGGAGGTCCAGCGCTACTACACCGCGAAGGAAGGCAAGCCGAGGGGAGAGCTCGTCGACATTGACCAGCGCGTCACGGCGCTGCGTCTGCGCGTCGAGGCGCTCGCGGCGGAGCAGCAGGCAATCGAGCAGCACGTCGCCGAGAGCGCACGACTTGCGGGGCTCCAGCGGCGACTGGACGACGAGCTGCCGAAGCGGATCACCGAGCTCGAGCAGCGCACCGCGCAGTCGCAGGTGGTCGCGGCGCTGCGCAAAGAGCTGGCGGAGCTGGCGGCCGCACGGGAACGAGCGTACCGCGGAGCGGAAGCGGCGGCGCGCGCGCGGGCGGAACGGGCGCAGCTCGTCCGCAGTGTCAGTGAGCAAGCAGCCCGGGTCGAAGCGCTGGACCAGGAGCGACGCCGATGCGCTGACCACGCGGACGAGCTGGCGCGGCAGATGGCCGCTGCGAAGCGGCAACGCGACGAGGCGCGGGCACGGACCGACGCGGCAGAGCGTCACGAACGAGGGGCCCGCGCCGATGCGGAGCATCGCCGCCGGGAACTCGATGCGGCGCAGCTCGGCGAGCGCCTCGCCCGCGTGCGCGCGCTCCAGGCGAGGGCGCGCGAGGCGTCGGACGTATTGGCGACGAACCGGGTGACACGCGAGGCGCTGCGCGCGATCCAGGAGGCCGACTTCGCCACCCGCGAGGCGCACCGGCGGCTCGAAGAGGGCGGTCCGCGGCTCGCCCTCC
>CAYOHN010000044.1:12720-17049 GCA_964403735.1 uncultured Spirochaetales bacterium
CCGACGATGTTCTCGAATGGTGACGAACGGGAGTTCCCGATCTCGCGAGGGACGACGCTGCGGCTGCCGGGATCTCTCGAGATCCGGCTGCAGCCCGGGACCAGCACCGACGAGCTCGAGGCGGCTCGGGAGCGGGCCGCGCGCGCGTTCGCAGCGCTCCTCGAGCGCTACGACGTGGCTTCGCTCGAAGCCGCGACGAGCGCGAACGTCGCGCGCGAGGAAGCGTTCCGCGTCGAAGCGGAGAGTGCGCAGCGCCTCGCGGAGAACCTTCGCGATCTCCGCGTCGAGGAGCTCGAGGAAAAGGCCCACCGTGCGCGAGCCGACGTCGACGGCTATCGCGAACGACGCACCGCAGAGCGGCCTCTGCCTGCCACGCTAGACGACGCGAACGCGGAGCTGGCGATCGCCGAGACCGCGAGCCAGACGGCGAAGCAGGGGGCCGAACGCGCGGCCGCAGCCTACGAACCACTGGTTGCGCTTCACGAGCAGAAGCGCAACGAACGCAGCCGCCTCGAAGGACAGCGCGAGCAGGCGCGGCTCGACCTCACGGCGCTCGCCAACCGGTTGACCGCCGGCCGCGCCGAAGATCCGGACGAGACGTTGGGCACGCTGTACGACGAAGCCACCGCGCGCGCCGAGACGGTCGACGCTTCCTGCGCCTCGCTCGAACGCCGGCTCGCCGCGGAACAGCCCGAGGAGGTCGAGGCGCTGCGGCGCAGCGCGCAGGCCGCGCTGGACCGTGTCCAGGCCGAGCGACACCAGCTCGAGACGGAAGCCGCACGCGTCGGGGCGCTGCTCGAAGCCACACGCGAAGCGGGGCTCTTCGAAGCGCTCGAAGCGGCGCGTGCCCAGCTGGACCATGCCGATCGGTCCCGCGAGGCCCTCGTGCGGCGCGCGGAGGCCGCCCGCCGTCTCTATCTGACGCTAGAGCGCCACCGAAGCGCTGCCCGCCGCGCGTATGTGGAGCCGCTCCGGCAGCGGATCGAGACACTCGGACGTGTCGTCTTCGGTCCGTCGTTCTCGATCCAGCTCGGCCAGGACCTCGCCATCGAGAGCCGAACGCTCGGCGACACGACACTCCCGTTCGATCAGCTGACGACGGGTACCCGAGAGCAGCTCGGACTGCTGTCACGACTCGCCGCCGCGATGATCGTCGCGCCGCACGAGGGCGTGCCGCTGATCGTCGACGACGCGCTCGGCCATTCGGATCCGGAGCGCATCGAGCGCATGAACGCCGCCATCGGGCTCGCCGAATGTCAGGTGATCATCCTCACCTGCTGGCCCGAACGCTTCCGCGGCGTCGCCGGCGCGCACGTCGAGCGGCTCTGACGAGTCGAGCGCTGATCGTGGCCCCCACTCGACCGACCCATCGATCGGTGGACTCCGCGTCGATTCGGATCGACGCCGCGAGAAGTCCTCTGGGGGAGCCGTCAACAACGGGGCCGGTTTCGTTCGTCAACCTACTCGACGCCGGCGTCGTGCTCCGCGAGCCGGGTGATCGACACCAGCTTCTCGCCCTCGGCGAGGTCCATCAGCGTAACGCCCTGGGTCGCGCGCCCCATCGTGCTGATGCCGGATACGCGACAGCGCAGCACCTTGCCGCCGTCGGTGATGAGCATGACCTCGTCGTCGTCGGTCACCTGCGCGACGCCGATGACCGGCCCGTTCCGGTCGCTGGTGCGGATCGTGATGATGCCGGAGCCACCGCGCTTCTGGAGCCGGTAGTCCTCGAGCGGCGTGCGCTTGCCGAAACCGTTCTGGGTCACCGACAGGATCGTCGCGTGGGGCGACAGGACCTCCATACCGACCACCTCGTCGTCGTCCGCGAGCGAGATCCCGCGCACGCCCATCGCCGTGCGTCCCATCCGCCGCACGTCGGTCTCTTCGAAGCGGACGGACTTTCCGCTGCGCGTCGCCAGCAGCACCTGCTGTTGACCGTTCGTCCGTGCGGCGGCGATCAGCTCGTCGCCCTCGTCCAGGCTGATCGCGATGATGCCGGCTCGGCGCGGATTCGAGAACGCCGCCAGATCCGTTTTCTTGATCACGCCGCGCCGGGTGCACAGGAGGACATATCCGCCCTCGTGGCCCGCCGCCCCTTCCGTCAGCGGAGCCGCTTCCTCGTCGGCGCCGTGCGGCGCCGTGAAGCTCCGCACCGGCAGCGTGGCCTGGACGCGCTCACCCTCACCGAGCGCCAGCAGATTGGCCAGCGACCGGCCCTTGGCGGCGCGACCGAGCTGCGGCAGCTCCCAGACTTTCTTCCAGTGCACACGACCGCGATTCGTGAAGAACAGCACATACGCGTGCGTCGACGCCGAGAACAGTCGTACGACGAAGTCCTGGTCGCGCGTCTCCATGCCGCGCAACCCCTTGCCGCCGCGTCGCTGCGCGCGGTACTCGGTCACCGCATTGCGCTTCACGTAGCCGAGGTGAGACACGGTGACGATCATGTCCTCTTCGGCGATCAGGTCCTCGGTCTCGATGACGTCGACGGCGCCGGTGATCTCGGTCCGGCGCTCGTCGCCGTACTTCTCGCGGATCTCGGCGAGTTCTTCGAGCACCACCTCCAGCACGCGCGCGTCACTTGCCAGCAGGCCCTTCAGATCCTCGATGCGGGCGCGGATCTCGGCCAGCTCGTTCATGATCCGCTGGCGTTCCATCGCGGTGAGCGCGCGCAGGCGCATCTCGAGGATCGCGTTGGTCTGGCGCTCGGAGAGCGCAAAACGTTCCATCAGCGCGGTGCGGGCGGCCGCGGTATCCTGGGCGGAGCGGATCATCGCGATCACTTCGTCGAGGTTGTCGAGCACGAGGGCGAGGCCCTCGAGGATGTGGGCGCGCGCCTCGGCCTGGCGCAGATCGAAGATCGCGCGGCGGATCACGACCTCGCGGCGGAACTCGAGAAAGTGACGCAGCACGTCCTTCAGCGACAGTGTCTGCGGGCGGCCGTTCACCAGCGCCAGCATGTTGACGCCGAAGGTGCTTTGCAGCGGCGTCTGCTTGTAGATCTGGTTCAGCGTCACGTCGGGATTCGCATCGCGCTTGAGCTCGATGACGACGCGCATGCCCTGGCGATTGCTCTCGTCGCGCAAATCCGAGATGCCGGCGATGCGGCCCTCGCGCACGTGTTCGGCGATCTTCTCCTGCAGCGACGCCTTGTTGACCATGAACGGGATCTCGGTGATGACGATCCGGGCGCCGCGCTTGCCTTCCTCGACCGTGGCGCGCCCGCGCACGGTGATGAGACCGCGCCCGGTCGCATAGGCCGAACGGATCCCCGCGGTGCCGCAGATCAGTGCGCCGGTCGGAAAATCCGGTCCGGGCATCTTCTCGAGCAGCTCTTCGAGCTTGCACTCCGGGTGTTTCGCCTCGAGCATCAGCACGTCCACGAGCTCGCTCAGATTGTGCGGCGGGACATTGGTGGCCATGCCGACGGCGATGCCGGAGGAACCGTTGGCCAGCAGGTTCGGCAGCCGCGTCGGCAACACCACCGGTTCGTTCGTCGAGCCGTCGAAGTTCGGTGCGAAGTCGACGGTTTCGCGGTCGATGTCGCGGAGCAACTCCTCGGCGATGCGCGCCAGACGGCTCTCTGTGTAGCGGTACGCGGCCGGCGGATCGCCGTCGATCGAGCCGAAGTTGCCCTGGCCGTCGATCAGCGGGTAGCGGAGCGAAAAGTCCTGGACCATCCGGACCAGCGCGTCGTAGACCGCGGAGTCCCCGTGCGGGTGATAGTGCTTCAGCACCTCGCCGACGACACCTGCGCACTTCGAGTACGGGCGCGTCGGGACCAGACCTTCTTGCTGCATCGCATAGAGAATGCGGCGGTGGACCGGCTTCAGGCCGTCGCGCACGTCCGGCAGCGCGCGGCTGATGATGACGGACATCGAGTAGTCCAGGAACGACGCACGGACCTCGTCCTCGATCGCGACGGGAAGCGGCGCGTTGCCCTCGGGCGGGGAACCGGTCGGAGCGTCGGGCGGCGGCGTCTGTTCGGCCACGGCGGCTTGCCTCTAGATGTCCAGGTTCTGGACGTTCAGCGCGTTCTTCTCGATGAAATCGCGGCGCGGTTCGACGTCGTCGCCCATCAAGGTCGAGAACACGAGATCGGCCTCCACGCCGTCCTCGACCTTCACCTGGAGCAGTGTTCGCGATTGGATGTCCATGGTGGTGTCCGCGAGCTGATCGGGATTCATCTCGCCGAGACCCTTGTAGCGCTGGATCGACAAGCCCTTCTCGGCCAGCTCGAGCAGCCGCTCGAAGACGCGGGGCGCGCTGGCGACGACTTCTGGTTCGCCGGCCTCGCTCTCGATCCGAAAGCCGCCGCGCCCGCCAATC